>NZ_SPHM01000014.1:0-83541 GCF_005844125.1 Pseudoflavonifractor sp. BSD2780061688st1 E11 | reverse complement strand
TACTACAAAATATGAATTTTTCAAGGTACTATAGGTACAGGGCACAACTAATTATATAGTTTCGACCCCAACATCATTATATTAAATTCGTAAATGGAGAGGGGCGGGGGTATCGACATTTTTGATAAAATGATCTAAAATATAGAAAGAATGTATTGGAAAACAGTGATAAACAGGACTAAGATGAAAGAAACAGAATTATGAAGGAGGAATAGATATGTCTATCACAGCAGAAACAGCAAAACAGCATGCTCATGATCCTGCAGTACTTTGCTGCAGGGCAGAGGAAGGCATTACAATAGGACCGGAAAATCTGGAAGATCCGGCTATTTTTGATGAGCTGGTTGAAAGCGGCCTTCTGAATCTGGACGGATGCCTTCAGATTCATCAGATCCTTGGCGCAAAACTGATCAAGACATGTGATTCATTGACACCGGTGACAGCAGATGTGATCGATGCCGTTGTCGAGGGCGCGGATGAAGGAGAGGAGCCGGAAAAAGAGGAAGAAGAGCAGGCAGCTCCGGCACCGGAGGTTTCTGTAGAGGGAGCCAGGGTGACTGCAGGAGCAGGCAAGCTTGTGATTTCGATCAAAGAAGGAAAGGATATTTATCTGGAAATTCCATTCTAAGACAGGAAAACAGAACGGGCCGGGAGGATGTGCGGAAAAGGAGAGTCCATTTTCTGCAACATCCTCTTTTTCTATTGCGAAAAATACGTTATACTAGAAACTGTACGATATAGAAACCCTGATGATAAAATAAAACAGACAGAGGTAAGGTTACATGGACGAATACCGCATTAAAGATAGAAAAAAACGGCTTGAGGAAGAAAAAGCCCGGAAAAGGGCATCATCCGGGGCAGGGGAAGCCGGAACAAAAGAAAAGAGAGAAGAAAGACCTGCTATTAATCAGAAGACAGGCGGAAGAAAAAAGAAGAAAAAGGGAGGAATCTTTTCCACAATTATACTCGTTGCCGCAATTATCGTGTTCTGCTTTTCGGGATTCCAGCTGTTCCGGATTTTTTACGGATATCACAAAGGAGATCAGGAGTACGATAACCTGAAGGAGATCGGAATTTCCGCCGATGCGGGAACGGGAGAAGAGAGCACAAGATACACGGTGGATTTCGAGGAGCTCTGGAAAGTCAACGAGGACATCATTGCGTGGATCCGGTTTGATGAGCCGTCCATCATCAGCTATCCGGTTGTGCAGGGAAAAGATAATCAGGAATATCTGGATAAGACCATATCAGGCTATCCGAACACCTATGGCGCGATTTTCCTGAACGTTTCCAATAATAAGGATATGACGGACAAAAACAGTGTCATATACGGGCACAGAATGAACAGTAAATCCATGTTTGGAAAACTGGAGGAATATCAGGATGAGGAATTCTATAGATCCTATCCGTATTTTTACATTTATACACCGGATGGAAAAGAACTGAAATATCAGATCTTTGCAGTAGGAGAGGTTAATGATACATCAGACGCGTATCAGACAGTCTTTGAAAATGACGAGGCATTCCAGTCGTTTCTGGCATTTTCAAAGGAACATTCCTTTTATGATACAGGGGTGGAAGTTCCGTCCAATGCAAAAGTAGTGACACTGTCGACATGTACAAAAGCAAATAATGAAGAACGTCTGATTGTACAGGGATACCAGGTGGAAGTAAACTGACAGGAAAAGAGGGAAGAATATGTCAGAGATCAAGTATGAGGTGGGCGATAAGATCCGGATGAAAAAGAAACATCCGTGTGGCAGTTTTGAGTGGGAGATTCTGCGGGTGGGTGCGGATTTCAGGCTGAAATGCTGCGGCTGCGGACATCAGATCATGATTTCCAGGAAAATCGTGGAAAAAAATACGAAAGAAATTCAAAAAAAGGCTTGAAACTTACGCGGGATAATGTTAAAATAACACACCGTGATATATTATTTATCCTTGTCCCCGGCCGGGGAGCCGGGAGCCAAAAGACCATAAGGAGGTGCAAGTGACATGAACAAATATGAATTAGCTGTTGTTGTCAATGCAAAAATCGAAGACGATGCCAGAACAGATGTAATCGAAAGAGTGAAAGCGTTAATCACACGTTTCGGTGGCAATGTTACTGACGTTGATGAATGGGGTAAGAAAAAACTTGCTTACGAAATTCAGAAGATGAAAGAAGGATATTATTATTTCATCCACTTCGAATCTGATGCAACGACTCCGGGCGAGATCGAACAGAGAATCCGTATTATGGACAACGTGCTCAGATATTTATGCGTGAAACAGGAAGCATAAAGAAGAAAAGAGGAAATATATGAATAAAGTAATTTTAATGGGACGCCTGACAAGAGATCCTGAGGTCCGCTATTCTCAGGGCGGGGAAAACCCGCTGGCCATTGCCCGTTATACACTGGCCGTCGACAGACGGTTCCGGCGTGATGGAGAGCAGACGGCAGACTTTATCAGCTGTGTATCATTCGGAAGAACAGCTGAGTTCGCGGAGAAGTATTTCCGCCAGGGAATGCGTATCACGATCTGTGGACGCATCCAGACAGGAAGCTATACGAACAGAGATGGCGTAAAGGTCTATACGACAGAAGTTGTCGTAGAAGAGCAGGAATTTGCAGAAAGCAAGAGCGCGAGTGAAGCAAATCAGAGCCGTTATCAGGCAAGCCCGGTTCCACCGGCACCGCAGGCACCAAGTGTGGATGCGGGTGATGGATTTATGAACATCCCGGATGGAATTGATGAGGAATTACCATTTAATTAGTATTGGAGGTAAGAACAATGGCTTACGATAAAACAAGCAAACCGGATTCTCAGATGAGAAGAAGACCAGGCCGCAGAAGAAAAAAAGTTTGCGTATTCTGTGGAAAAGAAAACAATGAGATCGATTACAAAGATGTAGCAAAATTAAGAAAATACGTTTCCGAAAGAGGAAAGATTCTTCCGAGAAGAATCACAGGAAACTGCGCAAAGCATCAGAGAGCCCTGACAGTTGCAATCAAGAGAGCAAGACACATCGCTCTTATGCCATACGTTCAGGAATAAGTAGAGATAAGGAAAGATCCCGAAAGCGAAAGCTTTCGGGATTTTTTTGTTTACCAGGAAACTTCGTTCCCTGGTAAACAAAAACGCTCCGCGGGATGCGCACTCGGGCAAAGCTGTTTTCGAAATTATTAAGAAACAAATGTAAAAAATACGACAGAAAAAAGAAATATATATTACGTTATTGTGACAAAGTGAAGTTGGCATTATTTGCAGAAATTGTCGAAAAGTGGAAAATAGTATAGGAATACTCGTAATTGTCGGACAATTAAAAATATACAAAATACATAAAAAACGATTGAAAAAATCGTTAAAATACTTCAAAAATGTACTAAAATAGGTGCAAAGGTTGACAGAAAAAGAAAACTCTGCTATTATTAACACCGTCGCAAGAAGATGTAACAAATTCGTAATATTTGTAATAAACAAAAGCGGCAGAACGTAATATATATTATGTTCGATTGATACAGGGACTGAGAATGAGGAAGACGCAGAAGGAAGTCTGCGGATAATTAAAGGAGGACAAAAATGAAAACATGGAACAGTCATAGAAGACGTCTGGAGAAAGGTGCGGTCGCAGGAGTTCTTTCGGCGGTGATCCTTACAGCGAGCATGAGTGTTCAGGTATTTGCAGCTGATGGAAATTCCGTATTTGCTCCGGAGGAGCCGCAGGGCGCAAAGCTTGTTGTGACAGCGGATGCCGAAACTGCGCAGAATGTTTCACAGAGTTTTCTTACTTATACAGAAACCGCAAAACAGCAGAAAGCAGAAGCGGAAAAACAGGCTGAGGAAGCGAGAAAAGCTGAGGAGGCCAGAAAAGCAGAAGAAGCAAGAAAGGCTGAAGAAGAACGTCAGAAAAAGCTGGCTCAGGAGGCGGACACGACACTTCTGGCTGCGCTGATCTACTGCGAAGCGGGTAACCAGCCGTATGACGGACAGGTAGCAGTAGGAGCTGTTGTAATGAACCGTCTGAAAGCAGGATATGCAAGCACACTGAGAGGAGTTATTTACCAGAGCGGACAGTTCGGACCGGCGATGACAGGAAAGCTTGACCGGGTACTGGCATCCGGAAATATTCCATCATCCTGCCGTCAGGCAGCGGTAGACGCACTTTCAGGCGTCAGCCCGGTAGGAAACGCGCTGCATTTCGGGGACGGAGTAAATGCAGGAATCAAGATTGGAGCACATTGGTTCCACTAGGGGTTAGAAAGAAAAGATAGATTTCAAAAAAGAGTTTCTGATTAGGAAGAAACTCTTTTTTTGCTTTACGGGGAATTGGAAACGGCTTATAATTGTATACAAGCAGCATGGATTTATAAAAATACATGAAATCATGCCGCGGAAAACCTGGTGGGAAAATCGGTGAAAAGCTGATAGATCCATGTTTTACACAAGAAAGAGATAAAAAAATGAAAAAGATTGTTGAAAATATAGATTGTAATTTTATGCAAAAAAGAGTATTATAATGCATAAGGAGTGAAAGAATGAAACCTGTGATCGATTTATCAAAAGAATACGGGCTTGTGCTGGACGGTGGAGGAGCACGAGGCGCATACCAGATTGGGGCGTGGAAGGCACTTCGTGAGGCAGGGGTCCGGATCAGAGGGGTAGCAGGAACTTCCGTAGGCGCACTGAATGGAGCGCTGATCTGTATGGGAGATGTAGGAGAAGCAGAACGTGTCTGGGAAGAAATGACATTTTCAAAAGTCATGGACGTGGATGATAACTGGATGGAGCGTTTCTTTCAGAAAGAAGTTACAGTACGGGAACTCATAAAAGAGCTGATGAGCTGTCTGAAAGACGGCGGAGTTGATGTGACGCCTCTGAAAGAGCTGATTCATCAGGTGCTGGATGAAGAAAAAATCCGGAATGCAGGGATTGATTTTTCCCTTCTCACATTTTCCGTATCAGATATGAAAGAACTAGATCTTACACTGGATCAGATTCCGGAAGGGCTGCTTGCAGATTTTCTTCTGGCAAGCGCCTATCTGCTCGGTTTTAAAAACGAACCGCTTCATGGGAAAACGTATCTGGACGGAGGGGTAATCAATAATGTACCGCTGAATTCGCTTGTGAAACGCGGCTATAAGAACATTATTACCGTGCGGATTTACGGACCGGGGCGGGAGCCTCGGGTACATCTGGATGAGGATACGAAAGTGTATGAGATCGCGCCGAGAGTCAGTCTGGGAAGCATTCTGGAATTTCACGGGAAACGCAGCAGACAGAATCTGAAAATCGGATACTATGATGCGAAACGGGTGATTTACGGGCTGAAAGGCCTGATTTACTACATTGACACAGACAGGACAGAAGAGGACTATCAGCAGATGCTCTCCGGCCTCCGGGAAAAAGAAAAACGGGAAATCAAATTTGTGCTCAAAGTTCCGCTGGGAGCGACAGATGAGACCTTGTATCTGTCCATGCTGGAAGCAAGCGCAAAATATTTCCGGATCCCCAAATATCAGATTTATACAGAAGATGAACTCGCGACACTTGTGCATATGAAATATGAGAAGATGAAAGGAGAACCCGGATTACCGGGATTTATCCATATATTGGCAGGAATCAGGGAGGAGAAGAACATGAATTTAAAAGGAAGAAGCTTTTTAACATTGAAAGATTTCACGCCGGATGAGATCCGTTATCTCGTAAACCTGGCGGCAGTACTGAAGGAAAAAAAGAAAAAAGGAATCCGGGGCCATGCGCTGGAAGGAAAGAATATTGCACTGATTTTCGAAAAACCGTCCACCAGAACAAGATGCGCCTTTACGGTAGCTGCAAATGACGAAGGAGGATTTCCTACCTATTTAAGCGGTAATGAAATTCAGCTCGGACATAAAGAAAGCGTGGAGGATACAGCACGGGTACTCGGAAGAATGTTTGACGGAATCGAATTCCGGGGCTTCCGGCACTCCCACGTAGAACTGCTGGCAAAATACAGTGGAGTCCCGGTATGGAACGGGCTGACCGATGATTACCATCCGACCCAGGTACTCGCCGATCTTCTCACCATCCAGGAACATTTCCAGTACTTTGAAGGCCTGAAATTCGTTTATATCGGCGATGGAAGAAACAATATGGCAAACAGCCTCATGATCGGCTGCGCCAAAGTCGGAATCGACTTCGTGCTGATCGCACCGTCCGAACTGTGGCCGATGCGCTCCCTCGTCCGCACATGCCAGGAATATGCCGACGCCTCCGGATCCACCATCACCATCTCCGATAACACAAACGACGTCGAAGGCGCTGACATCATTTACACGGACGTATGGATCTCCATGGGCGAAGAAGAAAAAACAGACGAAAGAAAAGCACTCCTCCACAAGTACCAGGTTAACAGAAAACTGATGGAAAAGACACAAAAAGACACAACTATATTTATGCACTGTCTGCCAGCGGTCAAAGGATACGAAGTCACAGAAGACGTATTCGAAAGCCCGGCATCCGTCGTATTCGACGAAGCAGAAAACAGACTCCACACCATCAAAGCCGTGATGGTAGCAACACTCGGAGAAGAATAAATATTGAATACGGTGTATATTTTTATCATTGGGGACGGGTTCCGATGCATCGGAACCCGTCCCCAATGAAAATTTTCAGAATCGTTTATGGATTTGCGTTTTGTGAAAGGTGTGTTATAATTCATCAGGAAAGTATCAGATTCAGAGCGGAAGAAAGAATAGTTCTGAGTAAAGGAGTGGCTTGGTTATGCGCGGACAGGAGATTATATCCCGGCTTCGGACGGGATGGATGGGCCGGGAGATCCGGGTTTTGGACGAAGCGGATTCGACGAATCTGAGAGTGAAGGCGGCAGCCGGTGAGGGTGCGAGTGCGGGTCTGGTGATTCTGGCGGAGCAGCAGACGGACGGCCGCGGACGAAGGGGCCGGGCCTGGCAGTCGCCTGCGGGTGAGAATATTTATATGACGGTGCTTCTGCGCCCGGATTTTGAGCCGGATAAGGCGCCGATGCTGACGCTTCTTGCGGCCTGTGCGGCGGCGCGGGCAGTGTACCAGCCCGGCGAGAAGAGGCCTCAGATCAAGTGGCCGAATGACCTGGTTATGGATGGAAAGAAGATCTGCGGGATTCTAACCGAGATGGGGATGAAAGGTGTAAGCACGGAATATGTGATCGTCGGGATCGGAATCAACTGTAATCAGACGGAGTTCCCGGAGGAGATCCGGCAGAAAGCGACTTCGTTGAAATGTGAGTACGGCCATGAGGTCTGCCGGGAAGAGATCGTTGCACGTTTTTTGCAGGAGTTTGAGAGCCTGTACGAAGAGTTCGCAAGAAGAAAGTCGCTGGAGTTTATCCAGGATGAGTATGAGACCCTTCTTGTCAATGAAGGAAAGCGTGTCTGCGTGCTGGAGCCGGGAAAGGAATGGACCGGAGTGGCTGCGGGAATCACGGAGACGGGTGAGCTGATCGTGAAAAAGGACAGCGGGGAGATCTGTGAGATTTCATCCGGGGAAGTGTCTGTCCGCGGCGTGTACGGCTATGTATAGAAAATAAAATGTCAGGAGAAAAGCAGGATGTACGAAGAAAAAGTAGTATTGTGCGGTGCAAATTCATATGAAGAAAAATATTATCTGAATCCGGATTTTGATAATCTTCCGGATCATATCAAGGACGAACTGAAGATTATGTGTGTTCTCTATGTCCACGATGTCGGCGGAATTCTTACGCTTGTATACGAAGAGGATGGTTCCCTTTGCTTTGAAGTTACGTCAGAAGAGGGAGATCCGATGTTTGACGATATCGGAAGCGCCCTGAAAATCAAGGAACTTCAGAGAACAAAGGAGGAGCTGCTTCAGTCACTTCAGCTCTATTACAGAGTCTTCTTCATGGGAGAAGATCTGGAAGAGCAGGAGGATCAGGAAGAAAACGTATGAAAACATTAACCATTGGAAACGTAGAACTGGCAAACCGCTACATTCTGGCGCCGATGGCGGGGGTGACGGATCTTCCCTTCCGCCTTCTGTGCAGGGAAATGGGAGCGGGCCTTCTCTGTATGGAGATGGTCAGCGCGAAAGCTATTTTATATGGAAATAAAAATACGAAAAGCCTTCTGGAAATTCATCCGGAAGAGCCGCCGGTATCGCTGCAGCTTTTTGGATCGGATCCGGATATCATGAGTGAAATCGCAAAGAGGATCGAGGAGCTTCCGTTTGCGTTTCTGGACATCAATATGGGATGCCCGGTGCCGAAAATTGTGAAGAACGGGGAGGGCTCCGCTTTGATGCAGAACCCGAAACTGGTGCATGAGATTGTATCGAAAGTCTCCCGGGCTATTAAAAAGCCGCTGACGGTGAAAATCCGGAAGGGCTTTGATGATGACCATGTCAACGCAGTAGAAATCGCGAAAATCATCGAAGATGCCGGTGGCGCCGCAGTGGCTGTGCACGGACGGACGAGGGAACAGTATTATTCCGGACATGCGGACTGGGAGATTATCCGCAAAGTGAAAGAGGCGGTATCCATTCCGGTAATTGGAAACGGCGACGTGGCTTCCGGGAAAGATGCCGAGAGAATGTTTCAGGAGACCGGCTGCGACGGCATCATGATCGGTCGTGCCGCCCAGGGAAATCCGTGGATCTTCCGCGATCTGATTACTTACGAGGAGACGGGAGAAGAGCCGGCAAAGCGGACGGCGGATGAGGTGCGGGAGATGATGCTGCGCCATGCGAAGCTTCAGATCCGGTACAAAGGAGACTACACGGCAATCCGGGAAATGCGGAAGCATGTGGCGTGGTATACATCCGGATTTCCGAATTCCGCAAAACTGCGGGATGAGATCAATCATGCCGAAAGTTATGAGGAACTGGAAGCGCTTTTAAATGACCGTCTGTAGGGCCTGGAAACGCCTGGGAAATAGTGAGGAAAGTGCAAGGAATCCCGCAGAAATCTTGACATGCCGGGATGCGTTATGTATAATATTGAAATTACGGAAGTAGAATATTCCATACCATTTTTGCAGCAGATCCGGCTGCGTACTAGTTCATTTATGTAAGGAAGGTAAACAAGATGGAAGAAAAGAAAACAATATTGACTTATGCGGGCTTGAAAGCTTTGGAAGATGAACTTGAAAATTTAAGGGTCGTAAAGCGGAAAGAAGTTGCCGAGAAGATCAAAGAGGCAAGAGAGCAGGGCGACTTGTCAGAGAACGCAGAATACGATGCAGCAAAAGATGAACAAAGAGATATTGAAGCCCGGATCGATGAACTCGAAAAAATCCTCAAAAATGTTGAGGTTGTTGTAGAAGAAGAAGTAGATCTGGAAAAAATCAACGTTGGATGTACGGTACTGGTACATGACGACGAATTTGATGAAGAGATTGAATTTAAAATCGTAGGTTCCACAGAGGCAAACAGCCTTCAGGGCAAAATTTCCAACGAGTCTCCGGTAGGCCAGGCTCTGATGGGAAAAAAGGTCGGAGATATTGTAGATGTTGAGACACCGGCCGGAAATATCAGATATACAGTATTAAAGATTGAACGTTCTATTTAACCGTATCGTACGGGAGAACATATCTGTCTGACAGAAAAAAGGAGTGAAAAAAGTGGCAGGACAGCAGAAGAATGCGCAGGATCAGGATCTGAATCAGCTTAGAAAGGTGCGCCGTGAGAAACTGGCGGAGCTTCAGGCAAGAGGAGAGGACCCGTTTCTGATTACAAAATATGATGTGACACATCACAGCCAGGAAATCAAGGATCATTTTGAGGAACTGGAAAATAAAGAAGTTTCCGTAGCGGGACGTATCATGCAGAAACGTGTGATGGGAAAAGCGTCCTTCTGCAACATTCAGGATCTGGAAGGAAACATCCAGTCTTACGTTGCGAGAGACAATATCGGTGAAGACCACTATAAAGATTTTAAGAAGTTTGATATCGGTGATATCGTAGGAATCAGGGGAACTGTCTTTAAGACAAAGACAGGAGAGATCTCGATTCACGCAGAAAGTGTACAGCTGCTTTCAAAGAGTCTGCAGGTGCTTCCGGAGAAATTCCACGGCCTGACAGATACAGATACAAGATACAGACAGAGATATGTGGATCTGATCATGAACCGCGAGGTAAAAGATACATTTATCAAACGTTCCAAAATTTTGAGCAGTATCCGGAAATACCTGGATTCTCAGGGATTCCTGGAAGTTGAGACTCCAATGCTTGTGGCAAACGCAGGCGGAGCAGCAGCAAGACCGTTTGAGACACATTTCAACGCACTGGACGAAGACTTCAAGCTTCGTATTTCTCTGGAGCTTTATCTGAAACGTCTGATCGTCGGCGGAATGGAACGTGTTTATGAGATCGGACGAGTATTCCGGAATGAGGGTCTGGACACCCGCCATAATCCGGAGTTTACTCTGATGGAGCTCTATCAGGCATACACCGATTATAACGGTATGATGGATCTGACAGAGAACCTGTACCGCCATGTGGCACAGGATGTACTTGGAACAACAAAGATCGTTTACAACGGAGTTGAGATGGATCTCGGCAAGCCGTTTGAGCGTATCACCATGGTAGACGCCGTTAAGAAATACGCAGGCGTAGACTGGAACGAAGTAAAAACATTAAAGCAGGCAAGAGAGCTTGCAAAAGAACATCATGTAGAATATGAGGAGCGCCATAAGAAAGGTGACATCCTCTCCCTCTTCTTCGAAGAATTCGCAGAAGAGCACCTGATCCAGCCGACTTTTGTCATGGATCACCCGATTGAAATTTCACCGCTCACAAAGAAGAAACCGGGAAATCCGGAATACGTAGAGCGTTTTGAGTTCTTTATGAACGGCTGGGAGATGGCAAATGCCTACTCCGAGCTGAATGACCCGATCGATCAGAGAGAGCGGTTCAAAGCACAGGAAGAGCTTCTGGCACAGGGAGATGAAGAGGCCAACACAACAGACGAAGATTTCCTCAACGCACTGGAAATCGGTATGCCTCCGACAGGCGGTATCGGATTTGGAATCGACAGAATGTGTATGCTTCTCACCAATTCCGCAGCCATCCGTGATGTATTGCTCTTCCCGACGATGAAGCCTTTGGACAAAAATTCCACAATATATAGCGTCTGACGAAACGGGACGACACAAGATGTAGTAAAAAGGGCTTACAACTACAACTTTTCTACAACTTTTGCTTGAAATCAGACGGCATCAGACGGGCCAAAATGAAGGGCAAATCCGTGTTTTTTATGCGGATTTGCCCTTTTTTGCAATTTTCACATTAGCACCAAATTACCCTTGATTGCCTCTGCTTTTTCCCTCATGTTTTCTTGCGTAATATGCGTATAAATATCCATAGTTGTGGAAAAATCAGCGTGGCCCATCACCTGCTGGATAAACTTGATATCGTTCGTGCTTTCGCAGAGCCGCGTGCAGAATGTGTGTCTCATGTTATGTACGCTAAAATGCGGCAGCAGTTCCGGCTCACGATCTTCCAGTTCAGCCTGATCCATTTCTTCGGCGTTGTAGGCGATGGAGATACGCTGGATGGCCCGATTGATATTATGGGCACTGAGAAAGTAACCTTCCCGATTCCTAAAAAGGAAACCGTGATACCCATTCATCACAAGGTCTTCTGGATAGAGGGTGTCCATGACTTCAATCAATGTGCGGAGCTGTTCAGCAACCTGCGGATACAGGATAGGGATGGTGCGGGTGCCGCTGGCCGTTTTAGGGGTGGTGATATGAAAACCTGCTTTCCCATCGATCACACGATAGATCAAGTTGTGATTGACAGAGATGGTGTTGTTCTCCAGGTCCACATCATTTTTAGTTAAGCCAGTACATTCCGCAACACGCATTCCCGTACCGAGCAGCACGACCATGACAGGCAGCCAGTGGCTATACATCGGTGACTTGGAAATGAACCGAAGGAAGTTCTTCTGCTGTGTCATAGTCAGCGCGATTCTTTTCTTCGGGGGCGCCCCGGCTCCCTCTGTTTTGAGAGAGCGGTAGACGCCTTTGCTTGGATTTTTTCGGATGTAGTCATCATCGACCGCCAATTCAAGCGTGGGGTGAATCAGGTTATTGATGCTTTCCAAGGAATTGATCGCAAAGCCTTTTTTCAAAAGCTTCGTGTAAAATGTCAGGATGTCGCTCTTTCGGATGTTGGGCAGGGGAATGTTGGCAAACGGCTCATCCTTCACATAGTTGCTCCAAAGATATTCGTAATTCGCCCGTGTAGAAGCCTTTAACTGGATTTTCGTATCCATGAGGACTTTGAACATATCATTTAGGGTGATTTTCATAGCCTCCTGGGTGCGAATACCGTCTTCGCTGTCACGGTTGAGAACTTTTTCTTTGGCCCGCAGGCTGGCAAGGTCAAAATCATAAATGTACTTTTTCTTCTTACCCAGCTTATAGACAAACATATAGCTGCCGTCTGAGCGTTGTGTTTCTCCTGGCCGCAGGTTGCGGCCTTTGTTGTCTTTTCTAACTTTTGGCATAGGCTGATACCTCCCGATGTTTTGTGTGTTGCTGCGCCCGGAATGGGCAAGGTTCTGTTAGCATGAGATCTCGTACAAATATTCCTTCACTCGCTGAACGCTCCAAAGGACACGAGAATTCATGGTGATGCGGGCGTGGGCCAGGTCGCCGATCTGAACGGCCGTATGCCGCCCGCAGTCGAGCAGTTTGCAAAGCGATTCCGTATCGACCGCCAAGCACTGATCCGGTGAAAGGTCATTGGGTTTTCTTTTTTCCATAATTGCCCTCCTTTATTTGCAATTACATATATCCCCTACGATTTGTAGTGGAAGGTTTTCAACAAAAACAATGAAGTCATTCAAATTCATCGGGAAGTGTAGGGTCTCTTCCAAAGGCCATTTCCTGCGCCGGGGCTTTCCGCCGCGTATTGCCAGGGCCCGCTGTGCGGTATTTCAATCGTGGGCGGGCTCCATGTGGTCATCGCACACTGTCCGCGATCCCTGTATAACTCCAATGGAAAAGGTTATGGGGCTTGTCAAGGTACAAAAAGAGCGTGCAGACCGGCTACGGAGTCCCATGCCATGTCTGTACGCCCTATATATAGGAGATGGCGGCCAAATTTCTGCAAATCCTGTGCCTTTTGATGAGTTTTTTTGAGCAATGCCATTTTCAGCAACAGAAAGATACTATATATAGATGATATTCCTTGACTAACGCAAGATATTGTGTTACACTGTTTCTGTAATTGATTTTTGTGCGTTTTCCCCTTGTGGGATACAGACTTAGTTTCTGTACCGCGGATTGAAAAATCTGCATTGCACACGCAGTCAAGATTGTACTTGTGCCAGTAGTATTACTGCGCCCCTCTGGGCCGGTATATTACTGGCTTTTTTTGTTTTCCGGGACTTTTGCTCCCGTCAGCGAGGATGACTTTGGTTCATAGGCAGCTATGGACATCAGGCGTTACGCCCATTGTCACCCTCGCTTTTTTCTGCCCAAATGCCGGAAACGGCTTTGAGGATATACCAAAATTACAGAAAGGCAGGTATGAACATGAATGTAAAAAAGCGGAGTCAGGAGTCTCTGACGAGTAAGAGGAAACCGATGGAGATCTGGCGGCAGTACCAGAAGCTGAACCAGTCCGCACAGAAGCATTGCCCGGTGATTCGGGCGCCCGTCATTCCCCGCAGGACGCGGAGGGGGTGTTGAGTATGCCGGCAGGCAGTGTGGCTGTCAAAGAGCGGCATCAGCCCCGGGTGCTGGTGGAAACGGCAGGCTTGTCCGAAGAAGAATGGCTTGCTTACCGCCAGAAAGGCATTGGCGGCAGCGATGTTGCGGCTCTGCTGGGCATTTCACCGTGGCGGACGGCCCGGGATCTGTTTTATGACAAGCTGAACATTGCCGTGGTCGAGGACCATGAGGACAACTGGGTGGCCCTGGAGATGGGACACCTGTTGGAACCGTTGGTGGCGAAAATCTTCCAGCATCGAACTGGCTACAAGATCTATCAGATCAAAAAGATGTTCCAGCACCCGAAGTATCCCTGGATGCTGGCGGATGTGGACTACTTTGTAGAACTGCCGGACGGCACCACCGCTATTCTGGAGATCAAGACCACAAACTACAACGCCAAAGACAACTGGTGGCTGGATGGTGAGGAAACCATTCCGGCCTACTATGAGTCCCAGGGACGGCATTACATGGCCGTTATGGATGTGGACCGCTGTTTTTTCTGCTGCCTGTATGGCAACAACGAGCAGGAAAGCATTATCCGTGATATGCAGAGAGATCTGGCCTATGAGGATGAGATGATTTTCCTGGAGCAGAATTTCTGGGAAAATCATGTGCTTACCAGAACGCCGCCGCCTTACACCGAAGATGGCGACCTCGTGATCGAGAGCGTGCGCCGGTACACTGGCCCCGCTGACAAGGAGGCCCCCGCTGTATCACTCGACCTGCCCCTGACGGCCAAGCTGATGCGTTTTCTCCAGCTCCAAGAGCAGAAAAAAGGCGCAGAAGCAGGCAAAAAGGAAATCGAGGAAGATATGAAGCGGCTGAAGGCTGCCATCATTGCCAAAATGGGGAAAAGCTGCAAAGCCATCTGCCAGCAGGATGGGGTGAACTATACCGTCACCTACAATCCGGTGCGAACCCCTGGTATCGACAAGGATAATCTGAAACGGTTGAAGCTGGACCACCCGGACATTTACGAACAATATGTGACTGTCTCAGTGTCACGCCGGTTCGTAGTCAAGTGTGACGGCGAGGCGGCATAAAAGGAGGGAAAAAGAAGTGATCCATAGAGGAACTTATGACGGGACGATCTACCACAACCCCGTAAACAGGTTCTGCATCATCAGCGTAAAAACCGCTGATAAGGAGGTGCCCCAGGAGGCTCGTTCCACCCGCCGGTACAGAGATCATCTGATCCGCTTTGTTGCGACGGGCTATGAACTGCCCCGCACGGACGCGGTAGAGCTGGAACTGGACGGCGAATGGACAAAGGGCAAATATGGTGTGCAGCTTCAGGTGGAACAGTGGCGTGAGATCGTTCCCAAGACCAAGGACGGCGTGGAAGGCTATCTGGCCTCCGGCCTCATCAAAGGCATCGGGCCGGCGACTGCCGCGCAGATCGTCTCCCGGTTTGGCGTGGAAACGCTGGATATTCTGCAAAACCATCCCGAGCGGCTGCTGGAGGTCAAGGGCATTACGGAAAGCAAGCTGGAGGACATCAAAACCTCGTATGCGGAGAGCCGGATGCTCCAAGACCTGATGACGCTGCTCTCCCCATTCAAGATCACGCCGAAAACGGCTCTGAAGATCTACCAGCACTTTGGACCCGCCAGCGTGGACATCTTGAAAAAGAGTCCCTTTGAACTTTGCCAGGTGTCCGGTTTTGGATTTCTCCGGGTAGATGCCATCGTTCAGAAAAACGGCGGCGACCTGCATGACCCCATGCGGGTCAAAGGCGCACTGTTCTGGGCGCTGGAGGACAGCAAGGGCGGCAAAGGACATTTGTTCCTGCCTGGTGAAGCTTTGCGGAAGGAGGCTCTTCGGCTTCTCAACGCAAAAATCCCCGTCCCGTCTCTCCGGCTTCATGAACAGGAGGTCGCGGATGTGCTTCAGGACATGATTCTTCATGGCGAGGTGGTATCCGTCAAAGATAACATCTACCTGCCCCGCACATTCGCACAGGAAGATGAAACGGCCCGGCGTATTGCCATGCGGCTAATAGAGCCGTCTGCGCCGGAGCGCATTGAGCAGGCGCTGGAGCAGGTCAAGCGTGAAATGGGGCTTGTGCTGTCTTCCAAACAGGAGGCAGCGGTCTACGCGGCTTACCGCCACAGCCTGTCCATTATCACAGGTTCTCCCGGCACCGGCAAGACAACGGTGCTCAAGACCATTTTGGAAGTCTACCGCCGCCTGCACCCGAAAGGTGAAATCGTTCTGATGGCACCGACCGGCCGTGCCAGCCGTCGCATGGCGGAAAGCACTGGCTTTGACAAGGCGCGGACGCTCCACAGCGGCCTGGGCCTTGGCAGTGAAGAAGATGACGCCAACCGCAGCAGACAGCAGGAGCCGTTGTCGGCGGACCTGATCATCGTGGACGAGTTTTCTATGGTGGATATGTGGCTGGCAGACAAATTTTTTTCCCGCATCAAGGATGGGGCCCGTGTCGTTCTTGTGGGCGACCCCGATCAGCTCCCCAGCGTGGGCGCCGGGAATGTGTTCCGCGAACTGATCGACTGCGGCCTGATTCCCGTCACGGTACTGGACCAGATCTTCCGCCAGTCCAAGGACAGCCTGATTGCTTATAACGCCAAGTTTATCAACGAGGGCAACACCAAGCTGTACTTTGGGCCGGACTTTGTATTTATGGCAAGCGATAACCAGGCAGAGGCCGCGGAGCGGATCATCGCCCGTTACTGCCGGGAAATCGCGGAAAGCGGCATTGACCGGGTGCAGATTTTGTCCCCCTTCCGTTCGGAAGGCGCCGCGTCGGCGGAACAACTCAACGAGGCCATCCGCGAGGTGGTCAACCCGTTCCGCTCTGCCGAGGAAGAAATCAAAATCGGCGTCAAAGTGTTCCGGGTAAACGACCGGATCATGCAGACCAAAAACACCGCCAAGGTGTCCAACGGCGACCTGGGATTTATCCGCTATATCAAAGACGATGAAGATGGCAAGCGTATCGGTCTGGACTTCGGTGTGGGCCGAGAACTGGAATACAGCGTAGAGGATATGGTCAATCTGGACCTTGCCTACGCCACCACCATCCACAAGGCAATGGGCTCTGAGTATGAAACGGTCATCATGCCGCTTTTGAAAGCGCACACCGTCATGCTCTACCGCAACCTGCTCTATACCGGCATCACCCGAGCCAAAAAGCGCGTGGTGCTGATCGGCCAAAAGCAGGTGCTGTTTATGGCGATCCACCGGAATGAAATCGTCAAGCGGAATACGCTTCTGGGCACGCGCATCGGTATGTACTATAAGGCCTATGCCAAGCGGGCCGGAATCCCGGTCCCGGCAGCTCTGGAAGAAGAACTGAAATACGCTGGTTAAAAAAGAGGCGCAAGGTGCAGAAAATTGCCCGGCGTCTCCTATTTATTACACAGGAAGGAGTATATAACATGAACGAAAACAATGCGAAAACGATGTACGAAGCTGTGCCTGCGGCCTCTGAACTGAACAAGGTGCCGGGCTTTGACCCGCTCAAGTTCCTCCGCCGCACCAAGGACACCTTGAAGCTGGATCTGCCTTATCAGAAACTCTGGTTCCGCATGGCCCATCCCAATGGCCGTATGAGTCTGACGGCGCTGCGGATCACAGAGCAAATGGCGATTTTTGAGGCCAAGGTGTTTCTGGACCGCAGTGACGCGGAGCCGTTCAGTATGAGCACGGCCCAGCAGACTACTCAGGACAGCCGCGATTTCGTAAAAGCCGCCCAGAATGAGGCGCTGAGTCAGGCCCTTACGGACGCCGGTTTTGGCATCCAGCTGATCAGCGCCGGCGCCCAGGCTGAACTGATGGAGAAAAGCTCCGGAGCGGCTGTCAAAAAGGCCGCAGAACCGCCTGCCGGGCCGACGGCACGCACGACACCGCCGCAGAAGCCCCACAGCGCCCCGCAGAAGGGCGATACGCCTGCTGAGGTGAAATCCCCTGCCAGCCCCATCAAAACGCCGCAGAGGGCGTTTGAGGCCGAAAAGGCGGCAACCGTGACAACGGCCCCGTCGAAGGAAAGCACTGCTTCGGAAGCGGTGGAGCAGCACCTGCCGGTAGAGCCTGAGAGGACATTCGATACGCTCCCGGTTGGGCCTTCGCCAAAGACAGAGCAGCCGGTGGCTGAGAGCGAACAGTCGCATGAATTGCCTGTCCGCGGCAATGTAACGGAGCTGCCGGTCCAGCACACGGAGGAATCCGAACCTGCCGCCGAGCCTATGCAGCCCGAAGATGACGCTGCCGGGGCGGCGGATACTGCGGTGGATACCCCCTCTTACACGAAGGACACGCCTATGGAGGATATTCTGCAGGTCATGACGCTGGAACAGGCCCAGCAGGTCATCGTAGACGATGGCATCTGCAAGGGCATGACGATTGCCCAGGTGGCTGAGAAGCGGCCTGTCAATCTGCGGTACTACCTGATCCCGGGCAAGAGCAAGAACAACATGGTCCGCGCGGCCGCACAGCTGGTTTTGGATTCGCTTCAAAAGGCCGGCTGATATGGCCGCCGGCGAGGGCATGAAGGGAGGAATGACAGATGGGCTCGTACCCGGATGAATTTCCCTTCGGTATCATGGAAGTTGTGGAACTGCTGCACCTGCGGGTCAGGCGCCAGCAGGCAAACAGCGTCTATGTGGACTGCCCGTTCTGCGGCGACCGCCGCGGGCGGATGAATGTCAATTTCGTCAAAAATGTCTGGCGGTGCAATCACTGCGACGAACATGGCGGAATGCTGGCGCTATATGCAAAATTGAATCACACGACGACCTCTGACGCTTATTGGGAAATTGCAGAAGCTCTGTGTGACAATACCCACGAGGAACACGCACGCTCCGGGAATGAAGCCCAACAGCAGCCGGTCAGCACCGGGTCCCCATCTTCGGGGGCCCGGGCGGCCGCTGCAGGTCATTCTTCTTCCGAGCGAAAAACTGTGCCGCAGTCGGACAAAGCCAGCCCGGCCGAGATCCACCAGACGCTATCCCTACTGCTGGCCCAGCTTACGCTGCGGCCGGCACATCGGGAACATCTGCGCTCACCAAAGCGTGGGCTGTCTGATGAACAAATCGAGGCGCTGGGCTTTAAGAGTACCCCGCCGCCCTTCTTATGCCGCTCTATCACGGACCGGCTGATCAGGCAGGGCTGCAGGGTGCAGGGCGTACCCGGATTTTACCGGGACGACAGCGGCCATTGGACAATGGCATTTTATAAGAAGACCTCCGGCATTCTGATCCCCGCCGTAGGCTTTGACGGGCGGCTGCAGGGATTCCAGATCATGCTGGATGTGCCGCTGAAACACAAGGATGACCCGCCGGAGAAACCGGGGGCCAAGTACATCTGGTTTTCCTCTTCCTCAAAGACAGACGGGACAGGCTCCGGCAGCCCGGTACATCTGATCGGTGACCCATCCGCCCGGGTGGTCTATGTGATCGAGGGGCTGCTGAAAGCAGATATTTCCCATTGTCTGACCGGGCGCACCTTTGCCGCGATTGCCGGGGCCAACAACACCAGCCCGCTGGACCCGTTGTTTGCCCTTTTGGCGCAGAACGGCACGGAGGAAATCATTGAAGCCCACGATATGGACAAGTACAACAATCAAATGACGATGGCCGGGGCGTCGAAAATTTATCTGACGGCCCGGAAGTATGGCATGAACTGCCGGAGGCTGACCTGGAATCCCAACTATAAGGGATTTGACGATTGGCAGCTGGCACTTCGCCGGGAAAATCAACGGAGAAAGGAGATCGATAGACTTAGTTTTAAGGCGCAGTACCTCCGCGGTTTGTGTGAACTGGCGCATATTGAGGACTGCATCGAACTATGGCAGCACTTGGCTGAAAACAAAACCTGCCTGACGGAGTATCTTGGTTTGACCAGAGAGGAACATGAAACCTTCCTGCGGCAAGGCAGGGATGCCCTCGGCACCCTGCTGGAACCCCAGCGGCGGAAACAGAGATTTGTGCTCTATCAGTTGGAACTGGACGAGCAAAAAGCGATCCCATTTGCTTTCAAGGAACTTGCGGCGCTGCAAAAGGCCGGCTATGAACAGCCGCCCGCCGCCATGTACCGCATGGCCGGGTCTGGCGAAGTCTACTGCCCGGTGGAACAGAGCGACGCAGAGATTTTGAAGCGCCTGTTTGCTGACTGCCGGGAGGAACTGCCGGAGGGCTGCCACGGGCGGCCAATGGCGCTCTCTGATGTGGTAGAACTGGACCATTCTCCACGAAGGATCTACTACTATGTCAATGGGGAGCATGAATTTCCGCAGGTCAAGTTTTCCCCCATGCTTGCCAAAAAGGACATCAAAGAAGGGACATAAAGAGGCTTCAATGGTTGTTGTGAATGAGACGAAGAGAGGGCAACTTCTGGCGCTTCTGGAGCAATGCGCCCATCTGAACGCTGATGTGCGGCCCCGCACGGATAAGGGATATTTTACGGTGACGGTCCCGCCGCCGTGGAATGGCCCGGCCCAGCGGAAAGCCCAGGAGGTGCAGGACAGGATCAAAAAGTGGTCGGAGCAGTATCCCAATGTGATATGTTACTGTTTCGACAGCTTCAGCACACTACTCTATGTGCTGTGACACAGGTAAACGATGGCATGGAACAGGTTTTATCCTGATCCATGCCATTTTTGTCAACGGAAAGGAGTTTATTATGGGATATTTTTCGGAAATGTCGCTGGATATGCAGGAAGGCCGCAAACCGTCTGCCGCCTCGCTCACCCGCGAGTGCGCTTTTGAGGACGGGGAGAACTTTGACGAGCTGCCGGTGCCGCCGGCTGACCGTCAGCCCGTACCGCCTGCCGCAGAGCCGGCGCCGCAGCCTGCTTTTGAGGACGACGGGGATTTGGATGAGGCCCCGGAAGAGCTGGAACAGCCTGACGAGGCAGAGTCTCCCGCAGAAGAAACCGATGAGGAGGACAATGCCGATGAGGGTCAGGCGGAGCCTGCCAAGGCTGATACCTCCAATGCGGACGCTGACGAGGAACAGCGCCGTGCTGAGCATGAGGCTGCCGAAGCCAAACGAAAAGCTGAGTGGGAGGCAAAACAGGCAGAAAAGAAGAAAGCCCTGCAGGAGCAGATGGACCGCTTGGCCGCCATGAGCGACGATGAGGTGGTGGCTGCCTCCATGCAGCGGGTCAGCGGCGATGTGGAAAAGCTGACCCGGCGCAATATGAAGGAATGCGTGTCGGAGTATATCCAGACCAAGTGCCTGGAAGACCCGGCATTTGCCCGTCTCACCATGCACCCGAAGAAAACAATGGTCCACTGCTTCCAGTACATCAGCCGCAAGGCATGGGAGTACATTCAGGACGAATTGAAAGCAAACGGCATCCAGCCGGGACAGGGCAGCCAAGGGTATGGCTGCGATATTCCGGATGATTTGTGCTATCAGTGGTCCGAGGATTACTTCCGTGATGCGGATGCCAAGGAGGACCAGGAGGAGGAAGAAAAGTTTGTCCCCCGCCCCTACTATGGCAAGTCTTCCGTGAAGTCCTCCAAGAAAAAGAAGGCCGAAAAAAAGCCTGCCGAGAAGAAAAAGCCGGAGTCCAAGCCGGCGCCGGAAAAGAAGCCTGCTGCCGACGGCCAGATGTCCCTGATGGATTTTGGTATGGCAAAGGCAGGCTGAGGAGGCAGCGTATGATTGCATATAAAGGTTTTCGGCCCGGCATGATCTGCATTGATTACCAGTTTCAGATGGGCCTCAATGTGACGGAAAAGGCCAACTGCCGCCAAAATGGATTCCATTGTGCGGAGGACCCCCTGGACTGCCTGAGCTATTACGGCGATGTAGACCATTCGGAATATTACATCGTCAACGCCGGCGGGGACATCGACGAGGACGAAGTGGATTCCAAGATCTCCTGTACCGAGCTGACTGTCCTTAAACGGCTGACGAAAGAAGAACTGTTCCTCCACGGCCTCGCCTTTATGGCAGACCACCCCAAGCGGAAGTGGAACAAGCATATTCGGAAGGACAGGGCTGAAGCGTGGGGTGGCTATGCGGTAGTCCGCGGTGCCGACCCCATAGCCAAAGGCTGCCGGAAGGGTGATGTATTGGCCTTTGCCAAGGAGGACCCGGCCACCGGCAGCATCCAGCAGATCGTGGTGGCTACCATTGATGGAAAGACACTTCTGCCCAATGTCTGGTATGGGGTGGATCTTGAGAAAAGGATGGTGAGTTAATTTGAAGAAATCCATACTGCAAGCGATGCCGGTGCTGACGGCATCGCAGGAGATGAAAGAAGTGGCTCTGGCGGATGAGCCAAAAAAGGAGACGACTTATTACGGTCACACCTATACTACCCGCACCTATTTCGCATTTATGAACTGTTTGGTGCAGAATGGCATTCTGAAAGCCGCTTTTTTCCTGCCGGATCATCTGCGGCTGGATGGAAACAACCCTGTCTATGAGGTGTTTCTCGACAAGGAACAGCGCCAGTTTCTGACCTACGATCACTTGGAGAAAAAGTGGCGGGATGCAAAACTGGACCGTTTGGAATGGCCTGGCAGGAACTACTACGCTACCTGCTGGGCCAGCGAGGAAGATGCTGCCCTGATTCAAGACTATTTTTCCGGCGAGCGCGGTGGTGACCTCGGCATTCTTGACTTTCAACGGAATGTGCGGGATGAGCAGCTGGAGCAACGCCACAAGCGGATTACCGACTGTTGGGACAAGGATCTTGCCCAAGTGCCTGAACTGCCCAAGGATTGGGCGCACTGGGCCGACAAGGTGGCCGTGCGGGAAAATTTTATATTTTACCACTACAAGCGCGGCGGCGCTAAAACAGGCTACTGCACCTTCTGCGGGAAGGAGGTGCCCATTTCCGGGCATCCCTATCACAACAAAAAAGGGCGCTGCACCCGCTGCCGGCATCCCGTAATGTTCAAGGCCCTGGGACGCGCAGGCTACTTCAAAACAGACCGGTATTATGCCTATCTGGTTCAGCGATGCAGGGATGGTTTTGTCATCCGGGAATTCCAGGTAGACAGAACCTATCGAAAGAATATCCTGCCGCACAGCGAGCCTTATTGGCATGAGTTCCGGCGTTCGATCTATGACCGCAGCGGCGAGATCCGTTCCTATTACTGGGGAATGTACTGCCAGCGGGAGGTACGATGGATCGAGGGGAGTCCCTGCTATTACGCTTATGCTGGCGACCAGGCCGGCCGGGTGTATGGAAAGACTTTGTCCAGCCTGGGGAAAAAGGAACTCCGCCAGACCGGTTTGGTCGAGTGGATACGAAGCCATCCGGTCACAGATCCTGAGAAATATCTGGCGGTCTGGAAACAAATCCCCAAGATGGAGCAAATCTGGAAAGCTGGATTGTCGCGGCTGACAGCCGAGTGTTTCCACTTCTGCGATGATGTGCAGAAAGTGGTGCTACATCCGGACGAGCCGGGATTGATCCGCGCTCTGGGACTGGACTCCGCAAAATTCCGCCGCCTGCGCCAGCTGGACGGAGACACAGAGACTTTGGCCTGGCTGCAGCTTGAGAAGCGGACCGGACAGCGTATCACGGATGAAATGCTGCGCTGGAGCAAAAAAGAACGGATCAGCCCCAGGGATCTGGTGTTTATCGCAGACCGAATGAGTCTGGTGCAGATCAGAAATTATCTGGAACGGCAAAAAGAGTATTTTGATGGCAGCTGCCGTCAGGCATTGATTACATGGCAGGACTATCTTGCTATGGCAGAACGGCTGCACTATGACACCAGTGATGAAATCGTCTACCGCGTGCGCAAACTGCGGCAGCGGCACGATGAGTTGGTCATTCAGAGTGAAACCGGGAGCCTGGAAGAACAGGCGGAGAAAATGGCGGCGAAATACCCCCATGTCAATGCTATCTGCATGGAGCTGCAGAAAAAATATGCCTACAGCGATGACGACTACACGGTGCTTGCGCCCCAGAACATCTTTGAAATCATCAAGGAGGGGCGGATGCTTCACCACTGTGTCGGCAATGATGGCGCCGATGAACGGTACTATGACCGCATGGAACGCCGGGAGAGCTTCATTCTGTTCCTGCGCCGGACGGATGAACCTAACGATCCCTACTACACTCTGGAGATTGAACCGGATGGAACAGTGCGTCAGAAGCGCACTTTGTTTGACCGGCAGCATGAAGATATTGAACAGGCAACAGAATTCCTGCTCAAATGGCAGAAGGTCATAGCGGCCCGCCTTACCGGCCGCGACCTGAAGCTGGCTGAGCGAAGCCGTGAGCTGCGGAAGGAGGAATTCATCCAGATGCAGAAAGACCGTGTGATCATTCACACCGGGCATCTTGCCGGCCGTCTGCTGGCAGAGGTACTGCTGGCCGATTTGATGGAAAATACGGAAGTCATGCAGACGCAGGCACTCCCTGCTGCCGCGTGAGACAGGTTCAATGGCCGGGCGTCCTTTGGGGCGTCCGGCCTATTTCTTTAGAATGGAGGGCTCTAATGGGAAAAAAGCGAGTTAAGTACGAGATTCGCGGTTACAAGTATGCGCCCGAGAGTTTCCGGGCTTTTAAAGGATTACCGGGGCAGAAAATGGAGCAGATCTTGTTGTCAGACGAACAGCGTCAGAAAATGGGCTATCTCTGTCTGACTCAAGGCGGTAAGGCTGGTATAGCCTATGTTAAGCATATCGAGCGGGAACGGGCGCGAGGATGCCACTATTACAAAACCTATGGCTTCTTTCTCGAAAACGATCCGAGAGGATATGTGTATTGCCCACAGCTTTTATGCAGGGAGAGCGATACGCTAAAAGAACGCCTGTGTATCCTGCGCATGTTCCGGGAATATCTGGCCAAGACCGGCGGGCGTATTGAACAGAGTACGCAATGTGAGTTTGACAAAAATTTCCGCCCAGTTCATGTGCGGAAAAATTATGTGGTTGCCGACTTGAACCGACCGCTTGTGGTCTGGCTCTATGCGGCGTGAAAGGAGAAAAAATGAAACAGCTTGGCAATTTGGCTGTGGTCTGCGCCCAGCGCCCTGATGTGCTGATGCAGATTTATGGCAGCGAGGTAAGCGTACACACAGGAGAGGGACCGGAACGGGCCGTCCTCTTCACAAAATGGGATGATGATGAAACGATCCAGAGCATCATCCGGGAACTGAATTTTGGGCGGTATGCCCCGGACAGGGAAAGGATGGTGCGGCATGATTAAAAACCTGAACCAGCTCAAACGCGCTCTTCGGCCTGGTATGCGCCTGGAAGTCATCGGCCACTGCCGGCCGGGGTGCATTGGGCAGCTGCGGGAGGTCACTTGGGTCAATACCCAGGGCTTTTATACCAAAACGCTCAATCCGCCCAATCCGAAGCTCAATGCGGCAAACGAGGGGCGTGGCGTCATCCTCTGGTGGGGAGCTGCGCGCACCTGGGAATTTGAAGATGGGGTGTGCAAGTCGTACACCCATGGCGAACATACGGCAGAGACACTGATTATGGCATTCCGTGTTTTAGAAGAGGAGGCGGCCTGATGGACCAGAATTGGATGAAAAGACAGCGGGAGCTGACCGACCGGCTCAACCGCTACCGCAATGAGTATTACAACCTCAACAGCCCCAGTGTCAGCGATACTGCCTATGACCGGCTGTTTGAGGAACTGCAGGCCGTGGAAAAACAAACGGGTGTCCAGATGGCAAACTCGCCCACTAACACCGTGGGCTATCCGGCGGTCAGCAAGCTGGAAAAAACGAATCACTCGATCCCGCTGCTGTCCTTGGACAAAGTGAAGAATACCGAGGAATTGTGCCGCTTTATGGGTGAGCATCAGGTAATGTTCATGCTTAAACTGGATGGCCTGACCGTCAAGCTGACCTATGAGGGCGGCAGGCTGGTGGAGGCGGCCACCCGGGGCGACGGCGATGTGGGCGAGATCGTGACTCACAACACCTGCGCCATCAGTGGAATCCCGGCCCGTATCCAGTATGAAGACCGTCTGGTGGTCACTGGCGAGGCGTTCATCCGCCCCAGCGATTTTGAGCAGCTGAAGACCACTCTGGTGGACGGAGACGGGAAACCCTACAAGAACGGCCGCAATCTGGCGGCCGGTTCGGTGCGCCTGTTTGATGCCGGGGCCTGCTTGGGACGGCGCCTGCAGTTCATGCCGTTCAATGTGCTGGAGGGCATGGAGGAACTACCCCGCAAATCGGAGCGCCTCAAGGCGCTGCGGCCGCTGGGCTTTCAGCCCTGCAAGTACATGGTCACCAAGCGCCCTTTGACGCAGAAGGAAACCGAGGAAGGTATCCGGCGGCTCAAGGAGTATGCGGCAGACGCCGACATTCCCATCGACGGTATCGTTATCACCTACAACGACATCGCGCTGTCCAAAAGCTGCGGGCGCACCGGCCATCACTACAAGGACGGACTTGCCTTCAAATTTGAGGATGACCTGTTCCAGACAAAGCTCCAGACGATTGAATGGACGCCTGGCCGCACCGGCGAGATCGCCCCGGTTGCCATTTTTGAGCCGGTGGAGATCGACGGCTGCGAGGTGTCCAGAGCCAGCCTGCACAACCTGTCCTTTATCGAGGATCTGGAATTGGCGCCGGGCTGCCGTATCCTGGTGAGCAAGCGGAACATGATCATTCCCCATGTTGAGGAAAACCTGGACCGGGGCAATTTTTCCCTGGATGCCGTGATCCCACACCAGTGCCCCTGCTGCGGGGAGCTGACCAGAATCCACGAAACCAAAGGCCGAGGCGAAGACGGCGAGGAACGGAGCATCAAGACCCTGTTCTGCGACAATGCCGCCTGCGAGACCCGGCGCCTCAAGCAGTTCGTCCATTTTGTGAGCAAAAAGGCCATGAACATTGAGGGACTGTCGGAGGGAACGCTGGAAAAGCTGATCGGCCGCGGCTGGATTCACAGCTATCTGGACATCTACCGCCTGGACCAGCATAAGGACGAGATCATCCGGATGGACGGCTTTGGTGAAAAATCCTGGCAGCGCCTTTGGGACGCCATCCAGCAGAGCCGCAACACCACTTTCGAGCGGTATGTCATCGCTATGGACATCCCGATGGTCGGCAATACCGCCAGCAGAGCCCTTTGCCGGGAATTTCACGGCAGCCTGGATGAATTCCGGGATGCCGTCTATGGAGGCTATGACTTCCGGCAGCTCCCGGACTTTGGGGAGACGCTGCACAACAACATTCAGGAATGGTTCAACGAGGAAGAAAATTTCTGTATTTGGGAGGAATTGCAGATGATGATGAACATTCAGAAACCGGCGGAGACCGACAACCAGACCGTCAATCCGGACAATCCCTTTTCCGGCAAGACCATTGTGGTGACCGGAAAGGTTGAGCCCTACACCCGCGACGAGATGAACAGCCTGATTGCCTCGCTGGGGGCGGTGGCCGGCAGTTCGGTGACCCGCAAGACCGATTACCTGGTCTGCGGCGAGAAGGCCGGCAGCAAGCTGTCCAAGGCACGGGAACTGGGTATTACGGTGCTGACGCCGGAGGAATTTTTCCGCATGGCCAATGTGGCTTAATTCGCCGGGCCATCGAAGTTTGACAATGGGGAGAGGGCTGTCTGAGGCCCTCTCCCTATGCTTTTTATGGGAGGATACGCTAATGGAGAAACACTATTTTGTCCCCGTTGTCAATCGCGTTTACACCAACCGCAATGACAAGCAATACCGCTGCACCGGCTTTGTGGAGGGCAGCTGCCCGTGGGAAACGGTAGCCTATTTTACAAGGCTGTCCGACGGCTGGAGCCTGGCCGCACACGGCCCCCAAATCTATGAAGACGGGACGATTGAATGGAACTATTCTACCGGCGGGCATTGGCCGCAGTAAAAAGGAGGGAAATGTTGTGAACCAAGAAATCATACCGGCATACAGTGCCTACCAGAAGGTCATTGACCTTACGCTGTATCATGCCTTTGCGGAACTGATCGTACAGATGGCGCAGGACGATGAGGTGAGAATCCTTTACCGTCAGCAGGAAGTGAGACAGATCTGGCAGAGAGATCAGAATGTTTCCGGCTATTTTGAAACTTACAGCCTGCGTTACCCCGGTGAAGTATTGGAGCGGTTCGAGGAAAAGCTGGGCACGGATATGCGCATTCTCCGCGCTCTTGCACTGGCCCTGGGCTACACCCGCCAGTGTCAGGCTGACACAATGTTTGTAGGCAATCAGCGAAATGATTTCATTCAGAAACTTCGCAGGACTGCCGGGACAGATGTTTACCTGCAAGGTGCGCTCTATCTGCTGGAAACCGACGCTCCCCAGCGCCGCGCACGGCTGGATGCACTGGCCGCCAGAGAATATGCAAGGACGGAGGAGGCGCTGTTTGTGCTCTCCCTGTTTGACGACCCGGAGGCTGGCTATCAGGCCATGCGGCCGCAGTTGACGCGGCTGTTTGGGCCGGACCGGACGCTCTCTCTGGAATGGGACTTTGGCGTGCTGGAATGGTTCATCCGTTTCTATGCCGAAGAGGCAAAACGCTATCGCGGCAAGACCGACCTGGTGGTGCGGACACTGCTGAAGCTGCCCTATATGAACATGAAACCGGACAGCCGGGAATTTTCGATTCTGCTTACTGCCGGGTACAGCATGGAAGAGATCACGCTGGCAAATTCCCTGGCGGTGTGGGCCGACCGGATACCGGGCCGGCTTTTGTCCAAAGGGATCACGGCGGAAAAGATTGCAGCGGCCTGTGTCCGTATGCTGCTGAACTGTCCGGATGGACAGCCGGAAGAGATCTATGCGTACATCGGCTGGCTGTTCCTGGTTTACCAGAAATTTGAGGTCAAGTACGAGGGGTATCAGGATCTCTGGGCGGCCATCCAGATGGGACTTGCACCCACAGCGCCCCGCACCATCCTCTGGATGAACAAAACGGTTAAAAGACAATTTTCCTATCGCTTTGATGTATTCAATCCGCGATACGACATTTTGGCAAGCGGGCTGAGTAAGGGAGAGTATGCGGAACTGTTTACCGAGCAGATGCTCCGCTCCCGTGCGGCGATCCCGCTGCGGCGCTGGCTTACGCGGTATCAGGCATTGACTGGTGCGGAGTATATTGAGTATTTTAACGAGCGCCATTGGCATACGCTTCGCAGCTTCGCTTTGCTGGTGGAGCGGAAGGAGATCGATTTGTGGCAGTTTTTTGAGCAGCACAAGGAGGACGGGACTCGTGCCCATCCGCTGGAGCTTTTACAGGAATACGCGCTGAAAATCTCCAGCTGGAGGTGCTTCCGGTTCGCGCAAAAGCTGTTCAGCCAGTACACTTTCTCCCAGCTACAGGAAATTTTCGGAGATAACTTTTATTTCCACCAGAAGTTTGTCAAGAAGGAAAGCTATTATAACAAAAAAGTCCAATCATTCTCTATGGTCCGGCCATTCTTGACAGCGGAGCAGCACCGCCAGCTTTATGACTGGATCGATGCCTCGCTCTTTCAGACAGAGCCGGAATACTATGATTCGTTTGTCCTCTGTGCCCTGAAGGCCCCGGTGATCCAGCGCATCTATGACAAACCGCTGCTGGCGTCTGTGCTGCGGCAGCTTCTGACACACGATGCCTGCGGTGGCTACGAAGTAAATCAGTTAAAGGAGCGGTTCTATTCCAAGGAAGAAATGGAGGCCGACCGAAAAGCCACCGCCGAACAGGAAGAACAGGAAAAGGAACGCCAGTGGCAGCAGCAGGTCATGAAATGTCAGGAGAAACTGGCAAGTTGCTATAATGGCAGCGCGGAATCCCTGATCCAGTTCATGCACGGATATCATTTTGGTGAGATCAGGAAAGCTGCGCTGGGTATGGTCTATGAAAAATTGCTGGAATGGCCGGCAGGCTGCGCTCAGACCCTTGAGGCGGCGGAAATGTGGAAATTTTTTGAGCTGTGCGGAAGTCTTGTGATGTATGAGCCTCGGCCGCGCAGAGAGATATTGACAATGGTGCAAACCATCGTAGGAGGTGAAGCAGCATGACAAACACATTGAAACATTTAGCCCTGCTCGCCCGCATGGAGAGCAGCGGCCTGAAATTGGGATTGACGGGAAAATTCCCGGAGGATGCCCTGGACCAGACCTGCGAGCGGGTGGAGTCTTTTCAATTACAGAACAGGCTCCGCACCGGCAATGACAATGCGCAAATTCAGAAGGAACTTGTACGGACGCCGGAATTTGCGGCGCTCTACCATGCGCTGTGCAATGATGGGGTGGATGACCGGTCGATCACAAGTATGCTCCAGTCGGCTATAACCTGCGATGAGCAGTTGACGCAGTATCCCAAAGAACAAGTGCTGGCGGCAGCGGGAACGGATATCCCTTTGTCCCTGCGATTTTATTACATGAAATTCTACCTGCCGTTTATCAAGTATGAGGAAGAAGGAGAGGCCATCATTGACAACATCAATGCCTTCCCGGCCACAGAACGGGAGGAATTATCCGCATTGACGGACGCACAGAAGAACATGATGCGGCAGCCGTTTCTCGGCCCGTACCTGTTCAACTGGAACAACAATACGCGCGAGGCGCTGGAGCTGCTGGAACAGAACCAGCCTCTTCAGCGGGTCCTGACACTGCTCTACCGGCAGGGGGTGGCGCTTGATCTGAACGCGGCACGGCTCAAAGACCTTTGCTGGGTAGAGACGGCCGATGTGATGAAATTCCGCCGCCTGCTGGCCGCCTTTGAATATGATACCGAAGACCTCGATGCCTTTTTTGAGCGGTGGCTGGAAAATCATGCGGGGCAGTATGACCTTAACTGGTTTATCTCGCACACAGCGCCGCTGGACAAAGGACAGCGGCAGGAGATCCTGCGAAATGACCTGAGCTATCTCAACGCCCTGTACTCCGGGAGGCTCCATCTGGATTTCAGCTCTATCCGGCGCCATCAATTCCCTATCCTCACTTATGCAGTGCGGCATGGGAAGAAGCATTTTCTGGATCTGGTGAGTGAGCACAGCGAGCTGTTCCTTTCGCTGGGACGGTATGCGCTGCTGTTTGAGGATAAGTTCTGTGAACACTGCAACCTCAACAGCCTCACAGCCAGGAACCTGCAGGCGTGCGATACAGTAGAACGCGGCAGCAGCCATTTTGACCTGCTGGAAGACGGCAGGCAGTACACCTTTGAAGAGATGTGGCTGCTGTGGCAGCAGGATGAAATCTATGTCCGGCTCTACGCCATGCTGACGCCCCTTTCCGTGGACAGACGGCTGCTCACTTTGCGCCAGCTATTGAAGCATGGGCTGGTCAGCCACCACATGGAAGACCAGGAACTGGAACAGCTTGCCCGGTGTCTGCTGGAAAAGCCGTTCAGTGAGTGGTATCGAGGCGCTTTTGGACACATCCGCGGCCTGACCAGGAGGACGGCCATGTGGCTTCTGCGGAAATATGAGCAGCTGCGGGTATTTATCCCGGAGATGCAGTCCGAGGCGGACGCGATCTTTGCGCTCAACAACGGGGCGGTGATTGCCGGACAGAAAAACTGGACGCAGGTTCGTGCCGCTGTTTTGACGATGGATCGGGACTGGCTTGACCTGAAAGAAAGGTTTTCCATTACCGATGAATTTGTGGAGCAGCACAGGGAGCCGGTCACCAATTTCCTGCTGCGCGGCGGCAGTGCGATGGTGCGTGCTCTGTACGGCTACCTGCAGGGTGACGATAAGGCTATCGAGGCCCTGAGAAGGATCGTACAGGCCGAACTGATGGGCCAATTCTATGCGTTGAAATATTTTGCCGATGACCTGCAGAGGGAGATTCGCTATCCCATCAGCGAGGTGCAGGAGGCAGCATGGAAACGCAATCTCACGCTGGATAGGGGGCCGTTCTCTGCGGAAGAAGCGGATGATTTCTACTTTACGATGCAGTTAGGCGAACTGCCCCACAGCACCTGCCTCTCCTGCTGGACGGGAAACCAGAGGGACTGCCTGCTGGCAGACTTCGATTCCAACAAGAAGATGATCTTGATTCGGAAAGGTGAAGACATTGTGGGCCGCGCCTGCATCCGGCTGACAAAAGGGGCGTTTCAACGACCTGCGGACTTTAATTTTTCTTTTGCTGATCTGGCTCAAGTGCAGTCGGCGGATAAAAAGCGCGCTGCTGACGAAATGCTGGTTCTGTTTTTGGAGCGCATCTATACTTCCAGATTGAACGATGAAGAAGTGAAAACCGCAATGAAGCTGGCCGTTTCCCTGGTGACGCAGAAAGCGGCGGCCATCGGCGCCATCGCTGTGCTGGCGCGGCGCTATCTGGGCTGCTATGACCGCGATCAGTATGTTGGCAGCCAGTTCTATGTGTATATCTCAAAATCCAAAAACGGACAGCAGTATCTGGATTCAATGGGAGGCGCCGCGGTGACTTCCCACAAAGAGCAATATACGGGGGCTGTTTTCCTCGTAGAACACGCGGCGATGCGCACAGCAGCGCCGCAGAAGGAGGATGAATTTTATGAATGACCGTACTCTGGTAAAATTACGATGCAATAAGGAAATGTTGGATATTCGGACTGTATCCTGGACCCGAAAATCCCCCTACAGTTTTTCCATTTTGAGAAGCGAACTCCAGCAGCTGGAGCAACGGCCACAAAACCGGCTGATTTCCGGTGACTGCGGTTCCTTTGCCGTCCTGCGGCTGACGCAGAGGCCAGGTGACATGAAGATGCTGGAGATCCGGTTCACCTGGCTTCAGGAGATCGGCGCCGGTAAAGTACACGGCTGGCAGGAGAATATTCGGCTACCCTATGAGCCGTTCCATGTCTTTGTGGAAAATGGCGAGGATATGGATGGCGCAGAGTGGCACCACCTTTCCGTCCCGGAAATGCTCATGCCTCGTTATGAGTTCCACAGCCGGAAAAATCTCCATGAGGTTGCCCGGAGGCCCGTTCTCCGGCGCAAGCTGGGACGAGTCCTGGGGCGGCATTTTCAGTGGCGCGGCACAGAAAAGATCGTCATTTATGATGACGGGCTGCCGTACAGCTTCTTCTTTGAAGAATACACGCCTTATGGCAGAGGGATCTGCGGCGGCATCATCCTGCATGGCGCCGAGGACTTGGCAAAGGCCCAGTACAGCGTACATACCTAAACAGTACGCTGATTTCGTGTAACAAGCGCAGCGCCGCCGGGCAGAGGGATTTTCCTTCTGCCCGGCGGTTTTCTTATGGATGGGATTCGACTTCCTGCTCTTATGCTATATCGGCCAGATATTTTGCTTGTTGGGGCATATCCCACCTATTTCTCTTCGTGTTCACAATTTCCATGTTTCAAAAAGTTGCTTTCGCTGATACAATTAAAGAAATAGCTGATTATGCGTTAAAAAGCAACGCCGTAATGGTTCGTTGCGGCGGTTCCCGCTTGTGTTGGTAGAAATAGGGCGTCTTATTTGCTATGATTTTCTCAAATCAAATAGCAGGAGGAAACAAAAATATGACCCTCGGAGAGAAAATACAAAAATTGAGAAAGCAGCGAGGACTTTCACAAGAGGCACTCGCTGAAAAGGTAACAGTTACACGACAGACGATTTCAAAATGGGAATTGGGACAATCGACCCCTGATTTGGATTTTATAGCCCAGCTCAGCGACATTTTCAATGTGTCCTCTGATTATCTTATTAAAGATGAAATGACCGAGCCGGATGAGTTACCATATAAGAAGCGCAATTATCGTTTGTCTGAAAGAGGCAAGCGCATTATTTTGGTAATCGTTTCTGCTGCAGCATTGATTGCTGGCTGCGTATGCCTGATCTGCGACTACTTTACTTCGGACAGGTTATCATGGTCATTGATTGTCGCTGTTTCCATCATCGCTGCATGGCTTATGTTACTTCCAAGTCTGATTTCCAGAACAAAGATCGTTTTGAAAACCTTAGTTGTAATCAGTGCTATCCCTATTCCACTATTGGCAATATTGTCCTTGCTTTTGCAAAAGTCAGTTATATTCACGCTGGGCATTTGCATAACGCTAATTGCGATTGCTGCAATCTGGGTAATATATGGAATTTTCCGCAAGTGCAAGAAAAATATGTGGAGAGCATTTGGTTTTGCCCTGTTGGTTTTGATCCCAGTGCCGATTGCGATTACCCATATTTCAGATTATTTTTTGCCACAAGTCCAGTTCGATTTTACATCTGACATATTCAACAGCGGGATTACCCTTGCACTTTCTCTTGTGTGCTTTGGGGTAGATTATTTGCTTTATCATAGGAAAGGGGATGCAGCAGACGAACAATGAAAACAGTTCTTTTACATGGATTAGGACAAACTGCACAAGACTGGAAAGAGGTAGTCTGTCAACTTTCAACTTCCAATGTTGAATGCCCGGAGCTTTTTTCTTCAACAGGAAATGAAATATCCTATTTCCGGATTTTGGCTGACTTGGAACGGCAGTATTCTAACGCTACAGAGCCGCTTCGTATCTGTGGCCTATCGTTTGGGGCACTGCTCGCCCTCGATTTTACTATTCGTCATGGGAATAAAGTAGATTCATTGATCTTAATCGGCGCACAATATAAAGTACCAACATTACTGATTGATTTTCAAAATTTCTTGTTCCGCTGCATGCCCAACAAGAGTTTTGAGAACATGGGACTATCAAAAAGGGATACGATTAAGCTATCTCACTCTATGCGGTCTTTGGATTTTACCTCACAATTAAACGGAATTACTTGCCCTGTCACTATTTTGTGCGGTGAAAAAGATAGTGCCAACCTAAAAGCATCGAAAAAGTTAAATGGACTACTTCCCCAAGCAACTTTGCAAATCATCCCCGGCGCAGGCCATGAGATTAGCAAAGATGCGCCAGAAGCTATTGCTACCATACTTAATAATTATACTGTTTAAGGAACCTGCACCGACCTATGATAAAGCAGCGCCGCCCCGGTAGAGCCGGGACGGCGCTGTTCTGTTATTTTGGTGTGAAGCGGTAGCCGTGGCCCCGCACCGTTTCGATGATACCGGCGCCCAGCTTACGGCGGAGCTTGTAGACCATGCTGGAGATTCCCGTCCAACTTGCGTCATAGGTGTCCGCGGCAACAGCCTCGTAGATCTGGCGGGCGGAGAACACCTGCCCTGGCCGGCGGGCCAGCAGGAGCAGAATGTCGAACTCCATCGGCGTCAGCTCCACCGCCTGGCCGGACCGCCATACCAGCCTGCGCTGCGGGTCGATTTGCAGAGAGCCAAAGAGCAGCGGGGCATCTGCGGAGGCGGTCACTGTGGAGAAGTTCGCAACAGAAGCAAGAGCCGTCACAGTGTTTGCAAAGATGGCGTCCTCGTCGTCGCTGAAGGATAGAATTATAAATTTCCCAATTTTCCCCCACCTCCTAATTTTTGCTCGAATAATTTACAATCACTTATTTGACTTAGCATTATATAGACCCATTAGCCACAGATACACTTCATCCAATGAGCCGCGATTGATGCTATATATCCTCCGTTTTTCTACTTGACGACAGCAAATTAAGCCACTCCTTTGCAACAGAGAAAGATGATAAGAAATCGAGGCAGGTGTTATCTGAAAATATCCTGCAATCTCTCCGGCAGAGTGCGGTTTTTGGCTTAACCGCATTAGAATTTCTCGTCTGGTTGGATTTGATAACGCATGGAATTTTTTGTCCAGTGCATTTTCGCGTTCATTCTTCATAATGTATCTCCATTATTCCCGATAACAAAATATTACCATTATGGGAATATTAAGTCAAGAGAAAACGCCCTGTGCATATAGGGCGTTTTTCTCTATTCATCCGCCTTATGTTCCGGGGAGATAATCAATCCAACCGTTCTTAATCTGCGACCCGGCTCTGGTTTATTATCTTGAAGTGGATATAAGATTTGAGCAATATCCGATACCACTTTTTCCAGTTCCTCATCTGTCAAATAAACATGAGAAAGGCTAAGACCAGACCGATCCCTTTTTATGTCAATTCCCGGTGTGTCGCAGTATTCTTGAAAAATCTTGGCGAAGGTCAAAAAATACTGAAAGAACATCTGCATATAAATGGCACCGGAATTTTCTCCGAGAACTGATGGAGGATCAGACGGGTCAAAAGTTAATGCGTAAGTCTTTTCAACTGTTCCGCGTATTGGTGTTTCATTAACGATTTTCAATAGTCCATCATCGGTCATTCGTTTCAAATTACGATATAGTGTAGTTTGAGGAATATCTGAGCATTTTTCAGCCAAATACTTTGCGGTAACTTCCCCTCGACGCATTATTTCTATCAGCAGGCGGCTCTTGGCCGGATTTGAAATACATTCCATAATCTTTTCATTCAAATTCTTGCTGCCCATGTTCAACCTCCTTTTTGAAAATATTATCACTTCGGAAATAAAAAGTCAAGGGAAGGTATTGCTTTTTTATTTCCATAGTGGTAATATAACCTATGCGGGAATATTAAGGCGAAAATGTCGAACCCCCGCAAATATCGATACGAATTATAACAATAGGAGGTAAATTGGTATGTCTTTGTTGCAGGAAATATTTCCGCTTCTTATTCCCATCTTTGTGATTGATGTGATCCTTGCCGTGGCCGCTGTCCGGCATATTCTCCGGCATCCGCATTATCGCTTTGGGAACAGGGCTATGTGGCTTGTAATCTCTCTGGTTATCCTTATGTTTGGCCCGATTATCTATTTTGTTTTTGGGAGAGGTGAGGAAAAATGAATGTGCTTTCTATCCGCAATCTATCTAAAAGTTTTGGACAGCAGCAAATTATAAAAGATCTGAATATGTCTGTTCCAGAGGGGAGCGTTTTTGGCTTCATTGGACAAAACGGTGCAGGAAAAACAACAACAATGAAAATGGTTTTGGGGCTTTTGCAGCCCGATCAGGGAGAAATCCTTGTGTGTAATGAACCGGTTCGCTTTGGGCAGACCAAAACAAATCAGTATATTGGATATTTGCCGGATGTGCCGGAATTTTATAACTATATGACTGCAATGCAGTATCTTACACTGTGCGGAGAAATTGTTGGCCTTCCCAAAGAAAGCATTTCTCAAAAGGGAAAAAAGCTACTTTCCCTTGTCGGTCTTGATGGCGTAGAAAAGCGTGTTGGCGGTTATTCGCGTGGTATGAAACAGCGCCTTGGAATTGCACAGGCGTTATTGGCTGATCCTAAACTGCTGATTTGTGATGAACCTACCAGCGCCCTTGACCCGGTGGGAAGAAAAGAAATCTTGGACATTCTTTATAAAATCCGTGGGACAACAACGGTTTTGTTTTCAACGCATATTTTATCCGATGTGGAGCGCATTTGCGATCATGTGGCACTCTTGAATGACGGTAATATTGCTGTTGGCGGAACGCTTTCGGAAATCAAAGCGTTGCATAGCCATGACAGCCTGTTAATTGAATTTTCAACCGAGGCCGATTTACAGCATTTCAAAGAATGTATGACAGGACAATCGCTCCTGAACGGATCAGAAGAAAAGGGGCGGGAAATTGTAATACACAGCCGGGAGATGAAAAAGGCCCAGCATACCATCTTCTCCACTTTAGCCGAAGCAGACCTTGTGCCGGTCAAGGTGGAACTTATGGAGCCGTCGCTTGAAAGCCTATTTTTGGAGGTGATAAAATGAAAGGCTATATTGCATTTGTAAAAAAAGAGTTTGTAGAAAATCTAAAAAACTACCGCTTTTTAATCCTGTTTGCAATCTTTGCGGTTTTCGGAATGTCCAGTGCTTTTCTGGCAAAATTCACGCCGGAAATTATAGCTGCATTTGGAGCCGGATTAGAAATCACCGAGGAACCTGTCGCCCTTGACGCATGGCAGCAATTCTTTAAAAACATATCCGGCATTGGATTTAGCGCATTTATCATTCTGTTTGGAAGCTGTATGTCCAGTGAGTATTCCAAAGGGACATTGCTACTGCTGGTGACAAAGGGATTGGCAAGGCCATCTGTGATTATGGCAAAGTACACCGTAGCAGCAGTATCTATGACGGTTAGCTTTTGGGTGAGCTTTGTAGGTGCCTATGGATATACATATTACCTTTGGCCAGATGCTTCACTTTCAAATGTTGTACCGTCTGCGTTTTTTATGTGGATGATTGGATTTCTCTATCTTAGCATCCTCATACTCGGTTGTGTTCTATTCAAGCAGACTTTTACAAGCATCCTGTTTACTGGCGGGATTGTAGCCCTGTTCTCTGTTTTAAGTGTTGTAAAACCGTTATCTGCCTTTAACCCGGTTGTCCTCACTTCACGAAATGTTGACCTGATTTCAGGTGAGATTTCAATGACGGAGTTTCTTATTCCATTTATTGTTTCAGTGGTTTTATCTGTGGTATTTTTAGCGGCAGCAATCCGGGCATTTAATAAAAAGCAGTTATAAAGCCCGAAATTTTACTCCCTCATTCCCTAAAATAAAGAAAGGTTGCTGTCGATTACACTATTGAGCCAAATTGTTGAACATACCGATATAACAGCAGCGCCGCCCCGGTAGAGCCGAGGCGGCGCTGTTTTGTTATTCTGGTGTGAAACGGTAGCCATGGCCCCGCATGATAAACATGGGTTTCAAAAAATATGCCGTCGCCTGTTGAGAAAGGCGTCATCCAGGCGTAAAGGATATGTATAAAGCAAAAAAGGAGGCATTCACCTATGTTAATTGGTGTCGATCATGGCAATAAACAAATCAAGACGGTTCACTGCGCCCCGTTCGTTTCCGGCCTGCAGCAGAGCATGACCCGGCCGTTTGGGCCGAGCCTGCAATACGGCGGTAACTACTATACGCTCTCCAACGAGCGTATTCCCTACCGTAAGGACAAGACTGGGGATGACCGCTTCTTTATCCTGACTCTGATTGCGATTGCGGAGGAATTGACGGCCCGGGGCGTTGACGAGAAAGAATTGTACCACATCCAGCTGCCGGTGGGGCTGCCGCCCGCCCACTTCGGCGCCCAGGCGGAAAAGTTCACGGCCTATTTCCAGAAGAAAGGGATCGTAGAATTCCAGTACCGGGACAAGCATTACGCCATCAGCATTGATGATGTGGCCTGCTATCCCCAGGCATACGCGGCGGCGGCCACCATGCTCCACACGCTGATGAATGAGGCCAAGGCGGTAGTGGTGGACATTGGCGGCTTCACGGCAGACTATCTGCTGATGAAAAATGGAAAAGCCGACCTCAGCTCCTGTGATTCGCTGGAAAACGGCGTGATCCTGCTTTACAATAAGATCAGGTCCAGGGGCAACGCGGAATTGGATCTGCTGCTGGATGAGGGAGATGTGGACGCCATCCTCACCGGCAAGCAGACGCAATACCCGTCGTCGGTGGTCCGGCTGGTGGAGCAGCTGGCACAGGAGTTCGTCAACGACCTGTTCAGCACCCTGCGGGAGCGGATGCTGGACTTGCGCTACTGCACGGTGGTCTTTGTGGGCGGCGGCGCCATTCTTTTGCGCCGGCAGATTGAGGCATCCGGAAAAGTGGGTAAGCCGTTGTTCGTCTCCAATATCAACGCCAATGCAGCCGGATATGAGTATCTGTACCGCCTTGAAGCTGCGGGCAGGTGACAGCTATGGCGGCCAAGAAAGAACGGGGGCGTTTTTCCCTGCGGTTCAATATCAGCGACCCGATCCATTTAGCAACGGTCGAACTGCTGGAAAAACAACCTGACCACGGGAAAGCACAGTATATCGCCAATGCAGTCGTTTTCTACGATACCCACTTTGCGGATGATCCACAACCGTTAAGAGCAGCGGCACCGGCCATAGACCGGGCCGCCATTGAAGCCATCGTGCGTGAGATTCTGCTCCAGGAGACGAGGCACTCTGAAAAGCCTGCCGCCGCCCCCGCCGCCTGCCCGGATGCAGAAACAACAACGGCCCCGGTGCCGCAGGAGCAGACGCCGGAGCCGGAATATGTGCCGGAGCTGGGAGAGGAACCGGAGGCAGATGATGCGATCCTCGGCCTGATTTCCAGCACAATGGAAGCTTTTCGTCAGGGGAGATGATATAAAAAGAGGTATGAGGGCTGCATTGCCGCTGGCGCTCATACCTCTTTTTCTTCCTGTATAGCCGCGATGAAGTTGTCGATAATATTTTCCAGGTGTCGGTATTGGCAGGGAGTCAACGACGAGACCTTTTGATTGAGCAGGCGTGTGTCGCCTTCCATGACCTGACCGCGCAGGAGATAGTCTGTGCTGATATCAAGCGCATCACAGATCTTCAGCATCGTTTCAGGCCGCATGGCTTTTGTGCCCAGCTCCGCAGTGGAAACGGTCTGGGGCGTGACATGTGCCATCTTGGCCAGAGCCTCTTGTGTCAGTTTTAGTTGTTTGCGCCGGTCCAGCATCCGCTGGCCCATTTCTTTCAAAAGTTCGCCCATTCGTAACCCTCCATGCTATAGCTATATTTTATCCGCTATAACATAAAAAATTAAGCGGCCATGGTTGAACTTCATCAGCCATAGCAAGTATAATGGGCTATATTGAGAAAAAAGTTTCTGGAGGAGATGAGATGTCCCAGTTTTACTCGTGTGCAATTACCAGTCAGCGGCCTACACGGTTCAAATTCAAGTATCAGGAATATATGACCTCGTGCAAGCGCCTGAAGAAACGGCTGCACGATGTTTTTACCGAACTGTACCGGCGCGGTGTGCGCCGGTTCTATGTTGGTGGGGCCCTTGGCGTTGATCTATGGGCCGGCGAGATCCTGCTGGAAATGCGCCGGCAGGAAGAGTACCAGGAGCTGGAGATCGTGCTGGTCTACCCGTTTCCGGGCCATGACGAGCGATGGGACCCAAAGAGTCGGGAGCGGCTGCGCCATCTGAAGGAAAACTGCGACCAGTTTGTAATGGGCAGCAAAATCGTGGGAGCCCAAGGGTATCGGGAGCGCACTGCCTACATGGTAGAACACGCTGATTGCCTGGTGGCCGTGTGTGATGATGAAACAAAGGGCAGCAGCGGAGTAGAGTTGGCAGTGAAATTAGCAGAGCAGCAAAAACTGTCCATAGTGCAAATATGTCCAAGGACAGGAATTGTAAAACGGAATTATATTGGATGAATTTCTCTCGTAAACAAGAAGCAGCAGAAAACGGTAATCCTAAACTAACACTTTTCTCTTGCATTTCTATTTCCTATGTGGTATAGTGAATGACATAAGCTAATTAGATTAACTTACGGGAAGGTTTTTATATGCCAAGAGATAAGACAGATACACATAATAAATTGCTCCCGTGTATTAAGCAGGAATTTTTGGAACATGGATATGAGAAAGCGTCTATGCAAAATATCGCAAGACGAGCAGGAATTACTGCTGCAGGGATATATCGCCATTTTCCAAGTAAAGAGGCTATGTTTACTGCAATGGTAGAACCAGTCACGAGTGACTTTTTGAAGATGTGCGATGTTTCTATGGAAGAAACATATTCTCGACTTAGTGACGATGATTTCCTCAAAAATTTTAACGAGTTCAGAACGGAAAAAAACAGGGAATCTATTAACTTCATGTATGACAATTATGATGTTTTTCGATTATTACTTGTTTGTTCAAAGGGTACACCTTATGAATCTTTTCAGGAGCGTCTTGTGGAAATCGAAATGCAAGGAATTATTGATTTGTTTGGCGTATTTGAAAAGCGAGGACTGCCCCATAAAGCAGTAACAGATAATGAACTTCATATATTGTGTACCACATTTGTCACCGCTCTTTGTGAAACAATTAAACATGAATATACAAGAGAACAGGCATTGAAGCATTTGGACTTCATCGGTAAAATGCTTTACCCTGGTATGCAAGAAGTCCTTGGCTTCTGAAAATTACATAATAAATGACTGCACTGAATTTTAGGGCGTTATCGTCCTAAAATTTTTCTGTTTTATGGGTTAGTTAACGCTAACTAAAATCATTAGCTTATATAGGAGGGATGGACTGTGAAAGTAAAGGGTAGCTTGTATTGGATTTATTCTTTTACAAGTGGATGTAAAGGCAAAATGTTGGTAGCTATTCTATTGGCTGTGATTGGGGTATTGTGTGGAATGGCACCCTATTTTGCGCTCGCAGGAATTTTGTCGGGCTTGATCCAAAACACTTTAACGGCAGAACGCATCTTTTGCTATGTGGGAATTGCTGTGTTAGGCGAGACTCTTAAAATGTTGTTTAATACGGTTTCCTCTTTGAAAGCTCACAGGGTAGCTTATCATATCTTAGGGAATATTCGATGCAAACTGGCTGAGAAAATGATGCGTGTTCCTATGGGAGTTATGGTTGATACCTCATCAGGTAAGTTGAAAGCGATGGTTGTAGATACTGTTGACAAATTGGAACAGCCCTTAGCTCACATGTTGCCAGAGATTACAGCAAATGTTTTCACACCGCTTTGCATTATTATTTTACTTTTCATTTTGGACTGGCGTATGGCACTGGCCTGTATGATTGTGATTCCTATTGGCTTTTTACTCTTAATGGGGCAAATGAAAGACTATAAGAATAGAGCTGATAGATATATTGAAGCCAGTAGCAACATGGACAGCTCTTTGGTTGAGTATGTCAATGGAATTGAAGTAATCAAGACTTTCAGCCAAACAGGGAAATCATTCCAAAAATTCTCTGATGCTGTGAAGAATTACCATGATACGACATTGGATTGGTGGAAAAATACCTGGCTATATTCAGCACTTGGTTTAACAGTAATTCCTGCTACCCTTGTGGGAGGTATTCCCGTTGGAGCATATCTTCTTATGCAAGGAAGTATCAGTTTTTCTATTTATATTACATGCCTTATTTTATCCCTTGGAATTGCCGGTCCGCTGATTCAAGCAACATATTATGCTGATAATTTTGCTGTTATTGATGCCAGTATCCGGCAAGTAGGAAATTTTCTTGATGGACAAGAACTGGTTCGGCCATCAAAAGAAGTTTTGCTAACAGATGATGGCTTTCATTTTGAGCATGTTTCATTCGGATATGATAAGAAAGAAGTGCTGCATGATATAACCTTTTCCCCTGTGCAGGAAGGAAAAACGGCCATAGTAGGACCATCTGGTTCAGGTAAATCAACCATAACAAAATTGATGGCGGGCTTTTGGGATGTAACTAGCGGTCACATCATTTATGGCGGCCAAGATATTCGCAATATTCCAACAAGCCAGTTGATGAAACATATTAGTTTTGTGTCACAGGATAACTTTCTTTTCAATATCAGTATCAAGGAAAACATTCGAATGGGAAACCCTTGTGCTACCGATGAGGAAGTCCTTGCCGCAGCAAAAGCAGCCAGATGTGATGAGTTTATCAGCAAAATGGAATATGGATACGATACTTTGGTCGGAGATGCAGGAGGAAAACTCTCTGGCGGAGAAAGACAACGCATCACGATAGCCCGCGCAATGTTAAAGCCAGCAGATGTTGTAATTCTGGATGAGGCAAGTGCCTATGCCGATCCAGAAAATGAGGTATACATTGAAGAAGCCATAAATGAGTTGGTAAAAGGCAAAACTCTTATTGTGGTTGCTCATCGCCTGGAAACGATTGAAAATTCAGACAAGATTGTTGTTGTAGATCAAGGAAAGATTGTAGCGGAAGGAACACAAAACGAATTATTAGAAAGTTGCTCTCTTTATAAGCGACTGTGGAACGAGACAATATTAACTTCAGAGCGGAAAAGAGGTGATTGCAATGCTTGAAACCATAAAGCGAATTTTGGCAATGGCGGGCAAATATCGTCACAAAATTACAATAGGAATTATCATCAGCCTATTACATTCCTTCTTTTCCGCAATGGACTTATTTGCCATGCTTTATATTTCTTTTTCTATCAATACCCTTACCCAACAGAAAATTGGAGTTGCTGCTGCGATTTTACTTGTGGGTCTTACAGGCAAGATTATTTGTAAGTATCAGATAACTGAACATATATCTGGTTCCAGCTATGATGTCTTTTATGAAAAGCGTTTGGAGGCTGGTGAAAAATTAAAGAGAGCGCCGATGGGTTATTTCAGCGAAAAGAACCTCGGTGAAATCCAGATGGCAATGACTACAGATATGAATGCTTTGGAATCCTCGGCAATGTCTGTTGTAGAAAACATTTTGGGCAGCCTGATCTATGCTGCGGTTTGTACTTTAGTATTGCTTCTTTTTAACTGGAGAATAGGGCTTATTACATTAGCGGGCCTTGGAATCGGAATTCTTTTGCTCCGTGTCGTACAAGAAAACGCAAAAAAAGTAATGCCAGTACGTTTTCAGGCTCAGGAAGAAATGACAGAGAAAACGTTGGAATTTATACAGGGCAATATGGTTATGCGCCTTTTTGGAACAGGGCGGGATGGTTTGAACAGAGTAAAAGAAGCATTCCATAAAAAACAGGAAGCAGACATTCGTCTGGAAAATACAGCAATCTGGCCAATCAGCTTTTACAGATACATATTTCGACTGGCGAGCTGTGGAGTAGTATTGATTTCCGCATTGCTCTATGTAAGACAAGAAATGGCATTTCCTATTTGTGTTATGTTCCTTTTCGCAGCTTTTCTTGTTTACTCACAGATGGATGGACTTGCCTCTAATATTGCTCTGCTACGAATTGTAGATACTGCTCTTAGTCAAGTTGAGTCTGTATTGGAAATTCCGGAGATGTCAGGTAATGACACCATAGATAGAATACAGAATTATAATATTGAACTTCATAATATATCCTTTGGCTATGAAAATCGTCCCATCATTCAGAATGTTACATTAAAAATCCCAGAACATCGAGTAACGGCTATTGTAGGACCGTCTGGCTCTGGAAAAACAACTCTATGTAATTTGATTACAAGATTTTGGGATGTGCAGCAAGGCGAAATTATGATTGGTGGCAAAAATATCAAAGAAATAGAGTTTGAGGAATTGATGAAACTGATGAGCATTGTGTTTCAGAAGGTATACCTGTTTCACGATACTATAGAAAACAATATAAAATTTGGGAAACCTACTGCCACGCATGAAGAAGTTGTTGAGGCGGCACGTCGAGCATGCTGCAATGAATTTATCGAAAAATTACCAAATGGATATCAGACAATTGTTGGTGAAGGTGGTTCAACACTATCTGGTGGTGAAAAGCAACGTATTTCTATTGCTAGAGCAATCCTAAAGGATGCTCCTATTATCATTTTGGATGAGGCCACATCCAGTGTTGATCCTGAAAACCAGCACGCATTGTTGACAGCTATCAACGAACTAACATGTGGCAAAACGCTGGTTATCATTGCCCATCGGCTTTCCACAATCAAGGATGCCGACCAGATTATCGTTCTGGATAACGGGCATGTTGTCCAACAGGGGACACATGAAACATTGCTTCAACAGGATGGCATTTACCGTAGGTTTGTAAAAATACGGCAGACAGCGTCCTCTTGGAAATTATAAAACACAAGGAAAGGATAAAGAGTATTATGGAAAACAACAAACTTAAAGTCAAAGACTTAGTGAACATTGGGATTTTTTCAGCATTGTATATGGCCATCGCAATGGTAGTGATGCTTCCTGTGGGAATCACACCAGTTCTTTGGCTGCTTTGGCCAGGAATCGCAGGTCTGTTCGGCGGAGCATTTTTTACTCTTTTGTTGGCAAAAGTGCCTAAAATGGGATCTGCTCTCCTTCTTGCAATTATCAGCGGTATCCTGTTTTTTGCGACAGGAGAATGCACATGGGTGATTATCGTTACATTTGCTGTTGCCGGCATTCTGGGAGAAATTGCAAGAAAAATATTCGGATATAAATCCTTCAAAGGCATTGCATTAGCTGGCGGTTTTTCTGCGATTGGTTTTATTGGTTCTCCTTTACCTATGTGGCTGTTTCAAGAATCTTATATGAAATCCATTGAAGAAATGGGTATGGGTGTAGAGTATGTGGAAGGGCTACAGTCTATGATCTCAGTTGGCTCATTTATTGGAATGTTGGCGGTTGCTTTTGTTGGCGGTTTTATCGGAACTTTAATTGGACGCAAAATGTTAAAAAAGCATTTTGAAAAGGCAGGAATCGTTTAATGGGTACAATGAAAAAGGGAATTTTGGTTCTTGACCCACGAACCAAAATTCTCCTGCTGTTGGGGATCAATATTTATGTTTTCACAAATAGCTATGTCTGGGCTGAAATAATTGTAATGGCAGCTTTAATTATTCTCCTGTTGTTATGTGGCGTTTATAAGGCTGCCCTAAAAAGCGCGGTTACATATATAGCTCTACTTGCAATCAAATACTTTTTGCTGCCATTTTGCCCGGAAATTATATTAACTTCGCTGAATATTGTTGTCATTACTTTCCGCAAGTTGCTTCCCTGCGTAACATTAGCAACTTTGCTCGTTCAGACGACACCTATTCGGTTGCTTATGCACGCATTGCAAAGGTGGCATTTACCTCAGACTGTAATTATACCGTTAGCAATCACAGTACGCTACTTCCCTACTTTGCGTGAAGAACAACAGGCAATCAGCGATGCGATGAAATTGAGAAATGTACATGGTGTTTTTCAAAAATTGGAGTATATCTATGTACCGCTCATGTTATCAGCCTCGACAACAGCAGATGAATTAAGTCAGGCTATTACTGCACGTGGTATAGATAATCCACGCCCTAAAACCTGTGCCGTATCTATGCAGTTCCATATACAGGATTATGTACTCTGCTTTGTCGCTATTGTACTTGTTATTATTGCTTTTGTGTTGCTTTAAGAAGGGGGGATTTTATGATAACATTTGAAAACCTGTCATTTTCCTACGGAAATACAGGTGAAGAACAGTTAAATTCCCTTGACCTGCAAATAAAAAAGGGGGAATTTGTCCTTCTTTGTGGAAGAAGTGCCTGCGGTAAGACAACTGCAACCAAGTGCATCAACGGATTGATTCCGCATTTCACAGAAGGAAAATATTCTGGCTCTGTTGTTGTTAAAGGAAAAGAAATTGCCAAAACGCCAGTTTATGAAATATCAGAAGATGTAGGCTCAGTTTTTCAAAATCCTAAAACTCAATTTTTTAATCTTGACTCTGATAGCGAACTGGTTTTTGGAATGGAAAATTTAGGAATAGAGCCAAACAAAATAAATGCCCGCGTTCAAGAAGTAGCTCACGATCTTATGATTGAAAATCTGTTGGGTCGAAGTGTTTTTGGCCTTTCTGGTGGCGAAAAACAGATACTTGCTCTCGCTTCTATTTATGCCGTAAATCCGGATATTTATGTCCTTGATGAACCAACGGCAAATATTGATAAAGATGGAATTGACCGGCTGCATGAAATTCTTCTCAAATTGAAGCAAATGGGTAAAACGATTGTGATCTCAGAACATCGCTTATATTTTCTCATGGATTTAGTGGATAAGGCTGTTTATATTGAACACGGCGCTATTCAGAAAGTATATACAGGCGATGAATTTCGTGCGTTAGCGGATTCAGAACGTATTAGGCTTGGATTGCGCTGCTTTACCTTGGACAACGAAAAAGATGAGGTGCCTACGAAGTGTAATTCAGGCATATTGGAGATTGATAATTTATCCGTGAGCTATAAAAATAGAACCATTTTCAGCAACGCATCTTTTGCAGCGGCTCGCGGGGATATTATTGCAGTTACTGGACGCAATGGAAGTGGAAAGTCCGCTTTTCTGCGTGTGCTTTGTGGGCTTATGAAAGAAAAAGCAGGGAGGATTGTGTTTGATGGAAAGCCATATCCATATAAGAAGCGCCGAGAACTGTGTTACATGACGATGCAGGATGTTGTCCATCAGTTATTTTCGGATAGTGTATGGGAAGAATTTTCTCTTCTCAATAAAACTGTTGATGAACAGGAAATCGCAAAAATTCTAAGACGACTGGACTTATTGGATTACAAGGATAAACATCCTATGACACTCTCTGGAGGTCAAAAGCAGCGACTTGCTCTGGCAGTAGCCACTCTTGCAAATAAAGATATTATGATTTTTGATGAACCGACCAGCGGCTTGGATTATGGCAACATGATCAAAGTTTGTGAACTTATCAAAGAGTTATCTTCCAATAGAATAGTATTTGTGGCGACACATGATCGTGAGTTAATGGGATTGTTGTGTACTCGTCGAATGGAAATATCAAATGAATCAATCTCTGTTTACGATCTCACGACTAAATAAGGAGGTTCAGATGAAACTCTATGCGTCCGGGGAGGACTATCTGGAAACCATCCTTGTTCTCCAAAAGAAAATGGGCATGGTGCGTCCAGTTGATATTGCCCGGCACATGGGATTCACCAAGCCGAGCATCACCCACGCCATTACAACACTGCAGACCGGCGGATTTGTCGAGCGGGACGAGGACGGCTTCATTCGCCTGACCGATGTGGGCCGCGAGGTGGCCGAGCGCACCTATGAGAAGCACTGCTTTTTCACCGAAATGCTCATAGAGGCCGGCGTGGATCAAGAAACGGCTGAGGCAGATGCCTGCCGGATGGAACACGCCATCAGCGAGGACAGCTTTCAGCATCTGAAGGTCAAGCGCCAGGGATAAATCTTGTTTAGAAAGGGCGGGCGGAGAAATCAGATCTTTGCCCGCCCCTTTTCTCTGTGTTGAAGCTGCGAGATTTTTGACGGAAGCAACTGCCTGATGGGAAAAATTGCCGTTCAGTCAAAATCCAGCGATCTTTGCCATTTACACTTAATATGGCATTTTGAAGCCATATACGGGTAGAAAGAACGGGAGGGATGTCTATGAGACGGAGAAATCAAAATAGCAGAGGTAATTTCAAGTTACAACAGGCGGTCTTATTCCAAAGAGAATGAGGCCGCCTTTTCTTTTATAATCCGACAAAAATCAACAAAGTTTTCGGAACAACACTGCACCTAAGATGATTGGCAGGCCCGCCGCCTGCTGGTAGCATCGGCGGGCTCGTGTGCAAAGTGTGGTCCAGATGGCAGGGAGCCAGAAGTGCATGATGGAAAGATGGATCATGCACATAAAGAGGTTCGTCCATCTGCTTACATTTCGACACACAGCTTACTTTACAATACGGTTCTTCCGCCGCCCTTTTCACGGGAGTAGGCGGGAACATCGCAAATCGAGCGATAAGCCTCCTCCTGCGGGCGCCGGAAGTCATGACGGACTTCTTTATGTGTATCACTCGGCCGGCAGCTCACCTTTGCGGTGTGCGGCCGGCCGCGTTTCTTTATATGGCAAGGCAAGACGCCCGTTAGTTCGGTGCCGGTCTCCGCCAAAGGTTCAAGAATTCCCTTAAAATTCTTGAACTATTTGGAGGATAAGGCCATGTGGCAACGAAATAATGGACGAGCAGAGGAAGAACTGCAAATCAAGTTTACAGGTTACTTAATCCAGGCAGTCAGGCGCACCCAGCGGGATTATCTGAAGGCCCTTTATGCGTACAGCAATCAGGAGACCTTGACGGATACGATCTTTGCTGTGAGCCGGACGCTGGAGCAGGAAGTGATGGAGCGGCTGCCCCTCTGGGAGAAAATTGAGAGCGGTGCGCTCCTGTATGCCTTAAAACAGCTGGACGAGCGGGAACGGTATGTGTTCCTGGCCCGCGTGCTGGACAAGCGCCCATTCGATGTGATCGGCGTGCAGCTGGGATTGTCGTATAAGGGCGCGGCCGCGGTGTATTACCGGGCCATTCGGAAGTTGAAGAAGAGCATCGAGGGGGTGAACGGATATGACATTTGAACAGATGCTGCGGCGAGCCAAGGGCGGTGACCATGAGGCCATCACGAGCATTTTGCTCATGTACCGGCCCCTGCTGCTCAAGTATGCCGTGATCAACGGCAGACTGGACGAGGATCTGTACCAGGAGCTGTGCATCACGCTGATGCGGGCGATTGACCTGTTCCGGATTTAAGTCTATGAGAAAGGCCCTGAGATCGCTGTCTCAGGGTCTTTCCCGTGGGCTTAAAATGTATTTGCCACCTGAGAATACCTTGCGTTGCAAGCTTTTCCCGTTCAGCAAGTTTACAATTCATCTATTCCAAAAAGCAACTGGTCATAGTATAATAGAGCCAACGATAAAGCTCAATTTAGGGGGATATAGCAATATGAAAAACAATAGATACTTAACTATTGGCTTATTAACAGGATTTATTATCGGTGGTTGCATGGGTGTATTGGGATGGGCGTTTCTGCAAAATCTTTTTGCTATTCCTATTTGTGCGGGTATTGGAATGTTGATTGGAATTGTTATAGGTACATTGATTGATTATGGAAAAAATCATCAAGAGAAATAGCAAAAAAGCGTTATGCTTTTATACTCATCGAGCCACCCTGATCCAAACTTTCAAAATTGAGTACCAACCGCCCATCGGCGGCATCACCGAGCAGGAAATCATTGAGACCTGTTGCTAATTCAGCAAGATTCGCATTGGCCTCGCCTATTGGAAACAGCCCTGTTCTGTGTTATACTAAAATCAATGAAGGGGGTGAAGGCGCGATGAGTCCATTGGAAAAGAAACGGATTGCAGCAGTCAAGACCGCCGACGCGATCAACGCCATCGAGGGTGCGCCGATTTCCAGCTATGCACGGTCACTGTCTGCCAGCTGGGCCCGCGGTGAGCTGACGGGCGAACAGATGAAGCAGGCATTGCTGGCACATCATCGCCGGATCGCGGAGCAGGAGCGCCAGAGCCGTGTCTGACCCGTACCTGTATGAAGATGTGCCTGTCTTGAAAAACAAGCTGGGCATCAAAAAAGAGCAAACACTGGATCGCATCGAGGCTGAGCAATCCAGAGCCAATATGATGCTGTTATACGAGCAGGGCTTTCAGGATTTTTCTCCAAATGGCCTGCGGGAGATCCATCGAACCCTATTTGGCGACATTTACGAATGGGCTGGCCAGTACCGCATCATCAATATCGAGAAGCGGGAGAAGCTGCTGGCAGGCCGAAGCGTTTGGTACAGCAACGACGACAGGATAGAGGAAGATCTCGACGAGGCTTTTGGACGGCTGGGAAATACTCGCTGGGATGGTATCAGCCGGGAACAATTTGTTCATCAGCTTACCAGCCTCTTTCCGCCAATCTGGCAGGTGCATCCTTTCCGGGAGGGCAATACCCGAACGGTTATAATGATGATGACATTTTTTGTGGAGCATCATGGATACTTTATGGATCAGGAGCTGATGGCTGCCAGTGCCGGTTATGTCCGCGACTCCTTTGTGATGGCCTCCCTGGATCAGTTTTCAGAATTTGAGCATTTGGAGCGCATTTTGCTGGACGCTGTTTGTGATGAGCCGATTGATTACAGTGCGGAAAGCCTGGAGGAGCCTGCCGAAGTACCGGAAAAATATCGCAAATACCAGAAGGAGCCCTATGTGCCGGAGCCGCATTACCGGCGTGAGGAATAAAAAAGCGCACAGCGGAAGAAGATCCGTTGTGCGCTTGTCTTATTTTAGTGAGGTGCCTGGGGCGACGAATTTGTAGCCGTGGCCCCGCACTGTTTCTATGATGCCAGTCCCCAGCTTGCGTCGGAGTTTATAGACCATGCTGGAGATCCCCGACCAGCTGGCATCAAAGGAGTCCGCCGCGACAGCTTCATAGATCTGGCGGGCAGTGAACACCTGCCCTGGCCGGCGGGCCAGCAGGAGCAGAATATCAAACTCCATCGGCGTCAAATCCACCGTCTGGCCGGACTGCCACACCAGCCTGCGATGCGGGTCAATTTGCAACGAGCCAAAGAGCAGCAGTGCGTCTGCGGAGGCGGCTACTGTGGACAAGTCTGCGACAGAAGCAAGGGCCGATATTGCTTTGCTAAAAAGGGCTTCTTCATCGTCCCTAAACGATAGAATTATAAACTTCCCAAGCAGCTCACCTCCAATCGTTCAAACTTCGCCCGCTTATTATCTTTTGGAATGTGCGGGACGAATCATCAACAGGACTATGCCCACGGCAAACAATGCGCACTGGACGATAAGAACTGCAGCCGGCATAGAGAAGCCAGGGTCTAAAGTCCCATGCGTTAATGGGTACTCGCCAAAGAACTGTCCATTCCAAATTTTCAAGGCGTCAGGCAATGGTAGGGCCATGCACCCGAAGGGAACTACCATCCATACATAGACCAGCCAAGGCCGGACTTGGCCTAACAGCCAGCCGCTTCCGAGCGCAAATATCAGCGTCGGAACCAGTGTGATCAAAGCCGGGAAAAGCAGTTGTCCCCAACTGTACCAGCTAAAATACTGTCCGTAAAAGAAAACGGTCTCCGCGATACAAACCAAAGCCAGTAATACGGTTCCGGTTAGGGCTGCGGCGCATCGAGCCAGGGCATATCGTCTCGGAGAAACTGGGGTGGCATCCGTAAGGATGTTTACCCGCTGCGCTTTACCGGATGTGAAGAATGTCAAAAAGAAGAGGGCTCCAATCCACAGCAGTGGAATCATGCGGCTCAGGTAATCCCCGAAACTCCAGGGAGAGAAAGGGGCGGTGTGAGACACCCCTAAAATGGTCACGCTGTTCAGCACCTGCCACCCATAGAACAGCAGGATCAGCAAAAGGCCAAAAAAGAATTTGTTCCACAATAGGCGTTTGCACTCATATTGAAATATCTTAATCAAGGTTCAAATCCTCCTCTGCCAGCCCGCAGGCGTTTAAGAAATCCTGATAGGTCAGATAGGGGTACATGGGGTCCAGTTCCCGATTGAACAGACTATTCAGGATTTGATCAAAAGCATCTTCGCCGCCCACCAGCTGCTCTGCTTTCAAAATTTTCAACGGCATCTCGCAGTATTGCCGCACATAAGTCAGGTTACCTGTAATCTCCAGCTGCTTGTCTTCCGGCAGATTCGCCAGGTAATCGGGATTGCGCACATAGAAATCCAAATAGTAGTCGTCCACAGCCTGCTGCCATTGGTCGATGTAATGTTCCTGGGCGTAGGCTTCCCCGTATAGTTCTTTGACGATACGGTAGGTGGTGTAGACGGTCAGACCTTCGGCCGACCAGGGACTTGTGGAATCCGAAGTGTCAAACATATTGCCAAGGCCCCACCATTGGTGGACAAGCTCATGGATCATCACTTCGCCGGCGCCGCCACCCTTATCCGTATTTCCAAGATTATCTGCGGTGAAGTCTGCTTCGTCAAGCAAGCTGGCGCCGTTCGCGGCATAGCCGCCGCCAGTTACCCGGCTTTGGATGAGTTTGAGAGTTTCACCTGTTCCAAAAGACAAAGAACCATAGTGCTCGGTACAATAGTCCACCACAGATTTAACCGCCTCTACTGCACCCGCGGCTTCCATAACAGATTGGTGTTTGCGGCCGTAGTAGAACTCAATGGTCATGCCGCCAGCCTCAATATTCTCACAAATATAATCGCCGGCATAAAGGATGCCGCCAGTGCCATTGGCCTCATAACGCCAGGTTTTGGTGCCGTTGTCGTGCTCCGCAACCACCTCTGCTTCGCTGGAGCCGAACGGGATCGCAGTCATGGACGCAGGCAGCGTAATTTCAATGGTGGCAGGGTATCCATTTTCACCCGGCATAACATTCATCAGGCGCGGGGAAAGAGCCGAGTTCTCCAGACACAGATATTCTGTGCTGATCTCTTTGCTGCCCTGCATCGTGGACATATTGCGGCTCTCCTGTGGAAAACCACTGTATTCCATGACCAGCTCCGCTTGTTCATCGGCGGGAAGGGTCACTTCCAGCATGGCCTCATTGTACTCCTGGTACTCGCTCACCAAGAAGGGTACATCTGCGCCGTTCACCTGCACATTGGAGATGGTATATCCGGGATTGATGCCAAAGGCCACATTTTGCTCCTGACCCGAAGTGTTCTGGAATTGATAGGATGCCGTGCCGGAAAGAGAACCGGTGGAAGTATTGGGGAACACTTGGGCGCTGCGTCTAGTGCAAACTACATTTTCTGCGTAGGGCACCTCATAAAAAGTCATCGCCATTTCGTCCGGATTGCTTTGGTCAACCAGCGGCTGTGCGGCATAAGCAGTGCTGGAGCAGACTAACAGGAGCAGGGCAATGGCTGGACGGTAGATTCGCCGTACACTTGCGGCCAGAGAACCAAGTGCCCCCTTCCCATATTGCCGGATGCAGAGATAGGAGACCGTCCAAACCCCGGCCAGGGCCGCCAGCCAGGTCAGGCGCATCCAGGCAACCGAGCGGAAGATGCGGAAGTTAGAGAAATCGTCCGACAATGCCCAAACACAGGGATTGAGCCAGCAGAGCTGCCAATCATCCGCCCAGACGGTCAGACTCAGAGCCGCAAAGGCAGCAAACAGCACCAGAGACAGGTCAACCCTCCGTGTAAACTGATAGGCGGCTGCAGCGGCCAGAATGGACAGCGGCAGGGCCAGCCCCATCAAAAGCAGATAGGCCAGGACATAATCCATGCCGCCAAATACTGAACCAATGAGGTGCATACTGATGGGGAGCCAAACCAGCATCGTAAGGGCCACAGTTACGACCGCCGCTGCCAGTAGAGCCAACAGGCGAACCAGGGCCATAGTCAGAGGGGATACTGCCGCGTCCATCAGAACATCCGCCCGGCTGCGGCTGACACGATCCAGTTCAAATATTGTGAGCAGGCCAAACAAGATGCCGCCAACAACACCGCCAGCGATGGCAGGATTGGCAAGATAAAGGGAGAGCATTGTGGTGGCTGTGGCCGGCTTGTAGAGGAAAAGACCAGCTGCCGGGGAGACCACAGTCAGCAGAACAATAAGCCAGGTCAGCCGGTTTTGAAGCAGCCGTCCAAACTCCAGGGGGAAAAGGCGGATCGTCTTCATTGTGCCACCTCCCGGGAGATGAGATAGAGGTAAGCATCTTCAAGGGAGGGCTCATCCGCCTGCGCATAGGCCGGGAGTTTATCTGCGACTGCACGGCAGCGGATTCCCTGACTGGTATTGACACGGGCAGTAATATGTAGCCCCTTTTCCTGGACTTCGTCCTTCTCCCAAAAGACGCCCACATGGCCGGCAGCAGACTGAATCAACTGTTCCGGCGTTCCGGTGAACAGGATATTTCCGTGATTGATGACCACGATCTGGTCGCACACCGACTGCACATCCTCGATGATATGGGTGGAAAGCAGCACCAGCCGGTCTTCTGCTGTGCGGGAGAACAGATTGCGGAAGTGAATACGCTCTTCCGGGTCCAAGCCCACCGTGGGCTCGTCAAAAATCAGGAAGGGCGGATTCCCCAGCAGAGCTTGCGCAATGCCTACCCGCTGACGCTGGCCGCCGGAGAGGGTGCGGATTTTGGATTTTGCCTTTTCCTCCAAATTGACCGCTTGAATTGTCTTTTGGATAGCGGCCTTGGGATTTGAGATCCCTTTGAGCGCGGCCATGTAGTCGAGAAATTGTGTGACCGTCAGCTCATCGAACAAGCCAAAGTCCTGCGGCAGATAGCCGAGTCTCGCCTTCAAAAGCCGGTCCGTTTTGGCAAGCGGCTGCCCATCCACCAGGATAGAGCCGCCGGTGGGCATGAGGGCCGCCACCAGGAGCTTCATCAGGGTGGATTTTCCGGCCCCGTTGGGGCCAAGCAGGCCGATGAGGCTTGGAGCTTTCAAATCCAAATTGAGATCCTTCAGCGCTTGTTTTCCGCTGGGGTATGTCATACTAACATTTTGAATATTGATTTCCATATTGTTTAATTCCTTTCTGCTTGGGATGAGAAAAGGATACCAGGGCAATATGGAGCGAAGATGGAGGGAATTTGTGATTTGTATGGAGAAGGGCAGAAAACGGGGCAGGCACATTGGCCTGCCCCGTTCTAACGCTATAAAATTACTCTTTTCACCCAGTTATCCAGATAAGCCAGCTGCTCCTCCGTATGGAACCAGTGCTCACCATTCTCCAGGACGGTGAGCCCGGCTCCGTGTTCTGCTGCGAACCGCTCAACGGTCTGGCGGGACACCAGATGATCGCCCCCTGCATAGAGGATCTCTGTGGGCACCTGCCAAGCGATGGGGTGCTCCCGGACATAGCGCAGGTATTTCCAGGAAAGGGTTTCTCCGAAGTTTGTAGGGATCTCGCCCTTTTCCCGCAGCATTTGCTCTGATACCCCCGCCCAGCCCATCATGTCCAGGATTAGCCGCTCCATGTCAAGCACAGGCGACACGAACAGCGCCTTGTCCGGCTTCTGTTCTCCCAGAGCCAGCATAGAAAAATAGGCGCCGATGCTGTTGGCCAAGAGTATGATGTGTTCATACTGCCTGTTGGCCTCATCATAGGCCGCCGCGATCTGGGGCGCCGCCTCCCAGGGAAACTCCCCTTTGTAGTCCACCCCAAGCACATCGAAACCGGTACAGATGGCACGGAAACGGTCTGCTTCTTTAGCGCTGCCGCCCTTGCCGTGGATGTATAAAATTGCGCTGTTCAAAACCTTCCCTTCTTTTCTGTCTGTGTTTTTTACTCTCAGAGATGCCGCCCATAAAATTCGTTCAACTGCTCTGCCAGCGCCTTCGGATTTTCCTCATTTACCACATGGCCGGTGTTTTCCAGCACCTGCAATTCCGCACCCGGAATGTGTTGGGCCAGGAAATGGGCTGATTTCAGGTTCGCGCTGTCCTTCTCCCCGCAGAGGATCAGGGTGGGGCAGCGGATCTCACCCACCCTGCCGCTGAAGTCCAGATCCTTCATAGTGTTCCCCAGGGCAAAGGTGTTCTTCTTGTCAAAGGCCATAGACTTGAACATGGACTTTGGCAAAAGACGGAACACCATATTCTGGAGGGCAAAGGCCCCCTTTGGAACCTTGTGGGGCGTACCGATCAGCACCAGGGTTCTGACATTTTCCGGGTGCTCCAGCGCATAGTCCAGAGCCAGGATGCCCCCCAGGGAGAGGCCGCACAGGTGGACCGGCCCGCCGATCTGGGCGCAGTATTGGGCGAAAGCAGTACGGAGGTTGGAAAAGCTGGCCTCCCGCCCGTCCAGAAGGTTGGACAGCTCCGGGCTCAGGATGTCCTCCCGGTGCTCCAGATACGAGATGGTCTCTTTCCAGCTGTCCGCCTTGTGACCAGAGCCGTGAATCAAAATTGTTTTTTTCATGGGTGTTTTCCTCAAATTGAATCAGTTTGGTTCATTCTACCATATCCTCGGCGGAAAGTCCAGAAACCGAACCTGCCTCAAACCGCACCACCGCCCGCACTCCATCCGGTATATTCTCAATGTTACACGCCGCTCCGTGTCGTTTCAAGATTATTTTCACCAGATACAACCCCAAGCCGCTGCCGCCAGTAGCCCGGTTCCGGGAGGTTTCCTCCCGGTAGAAGGCTTCAAACAGATGGGGCAGGGCCTCATCACGGATATAGACCCCGGTGTTCTCTACCGTCAGGGTCGGTCGGCCATCCAGGAGGCCGCACCAAACTCGTACCTCCGCTCCATCCGGGGAGTAGAGGGATGCATTGGAAAGCAGATTGCCTGCCATCCGCCCAAGCAACGAGGCGTCCCCAGTGACAACGGTTCCCGATGTCAGATCCTTTACCAGACGCTGGCCTCTTTGTTCCAGAAGAGGCATGTCCAGAGCCAACTGGCGCTCTATGATGGCGGACAGATCCACCGGCTCCCGTTTCACAGCCACAGATCCACTCTCCATACGGGAGATAGCCAGCATCTCCTGCACCAGATTTTCCATCCGTCCTGTTACCTGAAGAGAGCGAAGCAGGTACTTGTCCCGATCCTGGTAGATGCCCACACCCTCCAGCATACCTGAGAGCTGTCCTTTCAGGATGGTCACCGGAGTTTTCAATTCGTGAGAGGCAGCGTTGAAGAAGGCCATCCGCTGGCGGTCTAGCTCTCGTTCCCGTTCCACCTCTCCCCGGAGGGCCTGGTTGGCGCTCTCCAGGTCGGTGAGAGCAGTATCCAACCGGCGGGCCAGCTGATCCAGGCTGCGGCCCAGCTTACCGATCTCGTCCCTGCGCTTTTCTCCACATTCCCAGTGGAAGTCCAGCTCTGCCATTTTCCCGGCGATGCCGCTCATGCGCACGATGGGCCGGGTAATGTATCGTGAGTAAATAAAGGCGCACAGCAGGGAAAATATCAATAACACCAGCAAAAGCCAGGGGGCCATCTGAACCAGTGCCCGTACCGCAAGATTTTCCGCCTCAATTCGTGGGGTAACATAGAGAGTATAGCTTTCGCTCTGGCCGGCAAAGGCTACCTCAGCGGTGATTGTGGCCTGCTCCGACATAGTGACAGCTACCGTATCGTCTTCCCGAGTGTCCCGGCTGTAATCGCTGACGGCGCTCTCCTGCTCCGAGGTAGTGATGATCATGGCGTTATCTTCATACACGGCTTGAACCGTCAGCTTTGCCCCAGTATCCACCAGCCGCCCATCCGGCCCCACCAGCATGGCGTTGGCCCCGGAGGAAAGTACAAAGTCATCCAGCAGCTCACCGCAGTCCGCAGGAGTCGTATCCGCCAGTTTCCCCACCAGGTCATCTACCTGAGCGGTAAGGTCATCATTTACTACGGCGGTATAGGTACTGGGGGAGGCCCAGGCGATAAAACTGAAGGTGACCGCCCCGGCCGCGAGCAGGACACCGGCGGTAATGAGAAAGATACGGGCTGTCAGGCTTTCAGCGATCCTCTTTCGCAGCACGATAGCCCACCCCCCTCACTGTATCAATATAGTCCCGTCCCAGCTTGTGGCGAAGATTTTTGATGTGGCTGTCCACCACCCGTTCATCTCCAAAGAAGTCATAGCCCCATAGTTTCGCCAGCAGCATCTCCCGGGTGAACACCCGGCCCGGCGCAGCCAGAAAGGTGTGGAGCAGTTCAAACTCCCGGGCGGTCAGGTCCAAGAGCTGGCCATCCAGCAGGGCCTCCCGGGTGTCCAGGTCCAAAGTCAGGTCCCGGTAGCGCAGGCGGTTGTCCTCGCTGGTATTTCCACGGCGGCGGAGGATGACCCGGATCTTCTCCAGCAGTACCGGCATGGAGAAGGGCTTGGTCACATAGTCGTCGATGTCCATACCGAAACCCCGGAGCTGCGATTCTTCCCCGTCCAAGGCGGTGAGCATCAAAATGGGAACCTGGGACTGCTGGCGGATCAACTCGCAAACTCCAAAACCATCGATTTTCGGGAGCATCAGGTCCAACAGAACCAGATCGAAAGTCTGTCCGCCAAACAGGGCCAGGGCTGCCACGCCATCCCCAGCTATGGCGGTCTGATAACCGGCGTCCTCCAGGTAGGCACGCAGCAAATCCTGGATGTCCGGCTCGTCTTCAACAATCAAAATGCGTTTCATTAGTAATCACCCAATCGAAGTATATCATGGGATTGTGAATTTATCATGGAGAAAAGAAAGTAACCATCAAAAAGAAGCGCACAGCGGAAGTAGATCCGTTGTGCGCTTGCTTCATTTTGGTGAGGTGTCTGGGGCAACGAATTTGTACCCATGCCCCCGGACGGTTTCGATGATACCAGCGCCCAGTTTGCGCCGGAGCTTGTAGACCATGCTGGAGATCCCTGTCCAGCTGGCGTCAAAAGAGTCCGTGGCAACGGCCTCATAGATTTGGCGGGCAGTGAACACCTGCCCTGGCCGCCGGGCCAGCAGGAGCAGAATGTCGAACTCCATCGGCGTCAGGTCTACCGTCTGGCCGGACTTCCATACCAGCCTGCGCTGCGGGTCGATTTGCAGATTTCCAGCCAATAAAGTAAAAGCAGTGTTTTCTTGAATCTCAATATGCTCTGCCCGAAATGCCCGCACGAGCCGCTGGAGCAAAGCATCTTGTGCCTTTGTTGGATTCGTTATTCGAATAATGACGGTCTTTTCCATCCTGACGCCTCCTTATGAGCCGTCGTGATGTAATAAGGCACGAAAAAGGGCTGCTGCACGACGGCTTTTTTTCTTTTGCCGTCGTCTGGCAGATGATTTCTTATGTGGTTATCATAAATCGGAATTTTGAAGATTTCATAAAGATTTGAAAAAAAGGGCGGCTTTGAGCTGCCCTTAACATCAATATGGAATTGAGATTGTGACCTGTGCGCCGCCAGTTTTTTCGGAATTGCTCAAAATAAGCTGACCTCCGTGTTGAGTAACAATAGAGTTTGCCACATAAAGCCCTATCCCATAATGAGATTTAGAATTTCTGCTTTGATTGTCCATATAAAACTGTTCTGTTGCTCGTTTCAATGCTTCAGAAGAAAAGCCACTTCCCGTATCGGTGATAGAGAATAGTATTGCATTATCTTTTTCATTCACATTAAAGAAAACGGTTCCTTTTGCTGGAGTATATTCTACGGCATTTGAGAGGATATTGACAAAAGCCCTTATCAGTTGTTCCCTGTCCGCAGAGATATATTCCTGATTGAAATTCTGATCCCATTCCAAATGAACATTTTTTACAATGCACAAGCCTTTTGCCTGTGTATGGATTTCCTGCAATAAGGAAGATACTTTCACATTTTGGCGACAAAAAGGAAAATTCTCTTTTGTTTTCGTCATTTCGATCAAGGTTTCAACATAATCCTGCATTTGGATAACGCTGCCCTCGATATAGTCCGTACATTCTTTCTGATTTTCAGCAAGTTCCGTATCATAAAGCAACTCTGCGTTTCCGCGAATGATGGTTAGTGGTGTTTTCAGATCATGGGCCAAAGCCGAAATCTGATCTTGCCGCAATTTATCCGCCTGCCACTGTTCCGCAAGTGACATTCGTAATGCCTGTTTCAAATGTTCCAAAGCATATAAAGCACGGTCTACTTCAAATATACCGCTGCTTTCAATCTTAAAATCCAAATCCTGTTGCTCAATTTTTTGTGTTATGAAAAGCAGCTTGTCGATTTTTTTACCAGTATATTTCCCGAACCAATGGGAAATAAGGAACAAAAGAATGATAACCTCAACAATTATCAATCCGACAAGCAATAGATCAGTTGTCGGACAGATCCGCCGGAGTGTGGCATTACTGAATTGTGAAGTCAAACGGTAGCGCAAAAGAATAACTTCATCTCCACGGTCAATAACCAAAACACGGTATGGGGTAATCCGATCCTTTCCATTTGTGACAGCTTCAACCCAAAAAGTGTTGGCGGTATCTTCTGATAAAGAACCATCCTGAAATACACCCGTAGGAGAATAAACGGCATAGTCGCAAAAGCTGGGGATGTCGGCTTTGTTGAACAATTCATCTGTTTGTATGCTTTCTGCGGCAGCAGCAATCCTATCCTCTATCTGCATAGCGGGGATAATGACCCCAGTGCTTACACAGAGGGAATATAGCCCTAAATTGATGGCGATAATTAAAAGGATGCCGCCAGCAACTGCGAATATATACCGCATGAAGATAGAACGTAGTTTTTTTACTCCCATTTATAGCCCACCCCCCAAACTGTTTCGATAGGGGATAATTTAACAGCAGCCAATTTACCTCGGATATTTTTTATATGGGTGGCAATTACGCTGTCATCACTTTCCCCATCAAAACCAAAAACGGCTTCGTAAATCTGCTCCCTGGAAAAGACCTGACCTCGATGCAGGGCCAGATATTCACAGATTTCATACTCGCTTTTGGTTAAGGGGAGTTTATTCCCATTTACTTCCGCTTCCTTTGCATTGATGTGAAAAAGTATTCCTGAAATAGATACTGCGTATTTCTTTTCTCTGGTATCTCTGCGTAAGTGTGCATTGACACGGGCAAGCAGTTCATTGGTGCCAAAAGGTTTGGTAATGTAATCGTCGCCGCCAATCCCCAACCCACGAACAATGTCGCTTTCCTGCGTTTTTGCGGTCAAGAAAATAATGGGGCAATCTACACGGGAACGAATTTGATTGCACAATTCAAAGCCGTTTACATCAGGCATCATAACATCCAGCAAAATCAAATCGTATCGTCTGAAATCCATATCCAGAACAGCCTTTGCATCTGCTTGAAGTGTTACAATATGAGCGTCTTTTTCAAGAATACGCTTAATCAGTTGCAGCATTGCATTTTCATCATCAACCACTAAGATATTTGCCATGTCGTTCTCTCCCTTCCCTTAGATTTCTATTACAGTGGCCCCAAAAGGCATGAGGGCGAGTTTGGCAATCTTAAAGCATTGCATCCCAAACGGTATGCCGATGATTGTGCAACAAAGCAGAACCCCATTTAGAGCCGCTGATATAGCAAGGGGAATACCGCTTATGACAAGCCATAAAATATTTGCCAAAGTAGACATCGCACCGCCGCCATACTGAATTTCCTTTCCAAAAGGGAAAAAGGCAAGAGATGCAAATTTGAAGCATTGCCGTCCAATCGGTATGCCGATAATAGTTATACACCATAGGATACCCGATATTGTCCATGACAAGCCTTGCCAGAGTCCTCCAAATAAAAACCAAATTACATTTCCTAAACAACCCATATTCGACCACCGAATCAATCATTTGCACATTTTCCGCCATATTTTGAAAACCAAATAAGCAGAATGGCAATAAACAGAACCGTCATACCCAAACACATACCTATCCCCAATTTAAGTTCCGCATTGATGGTTGGCAAAACTTGCAGGACGAATTTAAGCGAAAAATCCGTTAAACGTATCCCAAAACCATACGGCAGTACAAACCACAAGCCGGTGCCTAAGCCTGTTTGAAGAAGTGCAGCCAATAAACTGCCAATAGCGCCTATACCTATGCAGATCGTTCTTCCGAACCGAAAAGCCAGAATGATGTGAACCGCATATAATAAAATATTACTGCTCCACAAAGTCAGAACTGGCAACATAAGGGAAGATACTGGCAAAATCAGTTTGGTTCCTGTCACGGGAAGTACCATAATTAACAGGAATGTACTGAACAATATTGCGAACAAGCCGGCGAAAATAAGCAAGAGGAATTTGGATAAAATGGCCTTGGTTCTGGAACGCAGCACTAAAATATTTTGACAGTGCCCGGCCCGGATTTCCTGCTCTGCGGCAATCTCGCAAACGATACTGATAACAAAAGGATATGCGATAGCAAAAAGCTGAAAAAATACCGCAATTTTATTTATATCACTCACAGCCGCAAAGACCGCATAGAGCAACACAAGTGCTACCCCGGAAATTGGAAATAAAATATGCGCCCCCAAAAACGAGGAATTCCGCAACTTGAAAAAATCGCTTTTTACATAATACCATAACTCAATCATGTTTTCTATCTCCCTTAGCGAATAGCCATGCTGTAAGCCAGAAACACAGTACCGCTAAAACTAAGCTGATCCCAACGACGGGAATGACCGCTCCTGTATTCAAAAGAAAAGAACCGTTTTCAATGGGAATCCCATTAGGGTGCATTTTGAAAAAGGGGCATACAATACGCGCTGGAATAGCAAACGGATTGAGATAAAACAAATTGCTTTCCGCTCCAATCATGGACAAAACAATATTGCAGCCAAAGGAAATCAAAACAGCAATCAGATAATTTGCTTTTTTTGTGAGCCACATAATAAGTGGAAGCTGCCAAATGTAGGTAAGGAACAGCAACATACAGCCACCTAATCCGTTAAGCGGATCAATGTTCATCACAGTAAAAATACCAAAGGCTGTGCAGCCGCCCCACATGACAAGGCTGGTTAAGAAAAGTAATACAGTAACCGCCAGCAGTTTACTGAACCAGACTTTTCTCATGGCAATCGGCAAGCATAAAATGTTCTGATACTGTGTGCGTTTCTCACAGCTAATAATGTTGGCGCACCAAATAGCAATCGTAATTGGCAAGATTAAAGTGTACCACCAATTATAGGCGGTAAGCTGAACAGATTTGCCACTCAAAAAATATCCTAACCCCAAAGTGACAACAGGGGCAGCGATGAATAGCTTTAATGCAAATGTATGACGCATCTTTAATAGTTCGGAGCGGATAAGATGAAACATTAGTTTTTCCCCCTTTCACCATTAGCTGCCACAACACGCATAAAAATTTCTTCCAGATCAGTGTTCTTGTCTATTTTATTTTCATATCCCAATTTTCCAGCAGCAATAATTCCAATGTGATCTGCAATCTGCTCTACCTCGGATAGAATGTGGCTGGACAGAATTACCGTTATCCCATGTGCCGGAAAAGAACAAATAAGTTCCCGTAGTTCTTGAATACCGATAGGGTCTAATCCATTCGTTGGTTCATCCAAAATCAACAATTTGGGAGATGCCAGTAAAGCAAGGGCAATTCCGAGTCTCTGCTTCATGCCTAAAGAGAAATGTCCTGCTTTCTTTTTCCCTGTGTCTGTAAGATCAACGATGTGTAAGACTTCATCAATGCGAGTATTCGGAAGTCCAAGAGCAAGGGTTCGCACTTTTAAATTTTCATAAGCGGTCAAGTTTTCATACAGAGGCGGCATTTCAATCAGTGCGCCAATATCCTGCAAATCGGCACGGCTCCATGCGTGACCGTCCATTTCAATACTGCCGGAACTCGGCTTGAGGATGCCTACTATCATTTTCAGAATAGTAGACTTGCCCGCGCCGTTTGGCCCCAACAAGCCATAGACGGAATTTTTCTGAATGTTCAGCGATACATTATTTACGGCCATCTGCCCTTTGAAGTTTTTGCAGAGGTCAGTTGTTTTCAAAATCATATCCATGCTTTCAAGTCCTTTCTTTGCTTTGCTAAAATGAGAATATCCAAAAATTTTGAAGAAATCATAAAGATATAAAAAATTGAAATAGAAATATTGGACACAATAAGTCCCGTGGCACATTCCAACATTGCTATTTGCGCTCCGTCTACTTTTTTAAAAGGACGCTTAAAAAAGGAAGGTATTTATAATAACAGCCGCAGGCTGGGAAATCCCCAACCTGCGGCCTCGCTGCGGTAAAATTACTCTGCCGCAATCTCCCATTCTTTCAAATTAAACTCGCTCAGCGGATAAATTTCCGAGGCAGATGCCTCAAAGCCAAGCGTAATATCCCCGTTGCTGTTGACGCCCTCCAGGACGCGCTCGGTAGCGCCGTCATCATGGCGCAGCAGCATTCCAGCTTGAATTTCTGTACCATGCTTGTCGTAGTATCTCAGCCGCATTACTTGCCTCCAACAGCCGCCTTATCGTAATAGTGAACATGGACATCGTAATCCCGGGACCGGGTAACCATCCGAATCCAGATATACAGGTAGTCGGTTTCGGAATAAAGGTTGAACTCCGTCGCCACGCTGGTTGCCTGCGCGTACCTGCAGAACCGCCGCATGGTGTCCAGCGTCTTGAAAGCCGGCAGCTTGAACAGGGCGTTCTGGAATTCGTCGATCTCCTTCACCAGCTCCGGCGCCGGCTTTTTTTCAGGCCCATCGTGCCAGGTTGTCCATCACCGATAGCCGTCATAATCCGAGCGGGAGTAAACTACCTCGCTGACAGGCCGGCCAGTAAGCTGCATGGGCGGCGTATTGGTGTGCTGGAATACTTCCTCGAAGGTGCAGGAGGTCTTCAAATAGCAGACACGCTCTTGTGCGGGCGCCGGAAGTCTGCCGCGCTTCACTGCATCCCATTCTGTGAGGGGCAAGGGGGCATGGGCGGCATCCCGAAAGGCCTCATCCATGCCGCAGGCTTCACAGATCTGCACATCCGCATAGCGGCTGAGGGCATTGACCATCAGATGGGCTGCCAGAGGGGCGCCGCACCGCAGGCATTGGGGCGGCTCTGCGGCATCGCCATTTGCGTACAGCTTTCTGTCCTTGCACCAGGCCGCTTCTAACAAGTCCTTGGGATATAATTTGATCTTCATGCTTTAGCACTCCTTCTTCTGGATTTCTTTTTTGCCGCCTTCTGGCGGACTTCGGTTGTTTCTTTGAATGTCTGAGCAAGGGACGGGTCATGCCTTGCGTCACTTTTCCTGCGGCGTTCTTCAGACCAGGGCATATAAACAGGTAATTCGTCTTGATACAGAGCCAGCAGGTCAGACGCCATATCTTCCCGGCGGCGATACAGACTGCTCCGCGCAATATTGGTGTCACAGTCTGTGATGGTGGTTCGCAGCATGATCCCGCGCTGCTCAAAGGTAAAGCGCCGGTGATGTGCCGGATCTTCGGCCTCGATCCGCAGCGGGGGCGTGTCATTGGAATTTTGCAGCCTGCGCCACCCGCTATAATCGGTGTAGTGGAAATCCGGAATGTGGTTTGCCAGCCGCCGAAGTGCCTGATAGAGCCGCTCATATTGCCGGCCGAGTTCTCCCTTTAAGCGCCGTGCATAGTAGGTATAGCCGTCTGGGTCCAGCTTTTTCAGCTTTTTGGCATTGAAGAGGTATTCCACATATTCCACGCCGTCCTCCATCTGGACCTGGCCGGTGCGTTCCCCCAGGCCATTGCGCTTGATCCAGGCATAAAAGCGTTTGCCGGTGGATTTGGTATTGATAAATCCACAATCCTTGGGACACAGGCCGCCCAGATTGACCGTGAGGCTGTCCCAGAATACCAACTGGCCGAAGCTTTCCTGATAGAGTTTGATGGCGAAATTGCCCTCCGGATAGGTGGCAATCTTGATGGTCAGGGCATATTCCGTTCCTTTCATGTTAAATGGTATTGGTTTCATGATTTCCCCCAGAACGAAGACCAGCAGGCCGCAAAGCGCAGCCTGCCGGTCCTTGTGATAAGCCTGCCGTCGAGGGCAGGGTGGAGGAGGCGTTCAGAACGCCCCCGTTTTCTTTGAAGTCTAAAATGGTATTGGGGCATTGCTTGCTGGCCCTTTTGATGCAATCATCAGGCCGCATCAACAGTGCTTTCAAAAAAGCGGAACCCCGGGACACCCATCCTTTACTTTGCCAATGCGGCATAGACTTCTTTGTACTTCATGCGCTGCACCTCCCCGCTGCGGGAGGCCCGCCGTCAGAAGCATCGTCTGTCAGGCCGAGTTTCCAGCACAGGGCAAGAACCTCGGAATCAGAAACACGATAGAGCTGCCGCTTGGCGTACTTGGGACGAAAGCAGAAAATGCCATTATCAAACAGGAATTTCCCGTCCTTACTGCCATAGGTGCAGCTGCAGCCCGCCAGCAGACATTTCATCCGGTCAGCATCTTTTTCGATCTTCTCATGGTCGTACCAGATGCTGTACTGGACGGCAACATCCAGATTGCGGTTTTTCCGGCAGCGGTGTTCCAGAAATTGCAGCAGCCGCCAGCAGACCTCGGCACGCTTTTCCACAGTCTGGTTCTCGTTGAAGTTCAATGTAAAGTAGGAATAATCCCGTCCGGACAGGCCACAGCCATGAAGCGTATTGCTGAAATCATTGCACCAGAAGAAGAGATCCCACTGACAGCTCCCGAAAGGCGCCGGCTCGGTATCCTCATACTGATAGCAGACGAAATTTTGGGCGATGGCGTCCATAACGGGCTCCATAATAGAATTTCGTACCTCAGCAGCCATAACCAGGGCTTGGCCCTCATCAGCCGCTGTATGCGCACGGCGGTTGGCTTTCTTCTGTTCTTCCGTATAGACAAATTGAAAGCGCACGGAATGAACATCGTACATAGCGTAGCCCCGTTCGACCCATTCCGGTCCTGAAGGCGAAATATAGGACTTGTCATGCCATAAGTTCATATTTATCTCTCCCTTGTGGTAATGGTTAAAATTCTCTCCATCCGGTTGTTTTTCCGGTCTTGTTGTGCCGTGCCATGATCAGGCGGGTAGTCGGTGCTGAGGGCTGTACCACCAATTCCCCTTGCTTGTAGGCAGCTTCGGCTGTTTCCAGCGCATGGGAAAGGTCATAAGCCTCCACGGGAAACTCCTGAACGATCTGTTCTTCAATCGTTACGGTGTATTTCCTCAGCATTGGGTGAGATGGTTTTTTCTTCATATTCGACTCCTTTATAAAGAAAGGGACCGGCAGACCGCAGCGGTACGGTTTGTCGATCCCTTTGTAATGATGCCCTCTGCCTATTTGGCAGAGCATTTGGCTGGCGCAGGAAAGCTAAGGCTGTGAAGCCTCCAAATCCTCGGATTTGAGTACACGGCCCTGTTTCTCCCGCAGCTGGGCAATATGTGCCTTCCATTCCTTTCGGGCCTGTTCTGCGCGTTGCAGTTCCACGACCTGTTGCTCCGGTGTGAGAGCGGAAAACTCATATTCCCGTTTGTCAGATTCTAAATCACGAATGACCTTCCGCATAATGGCGAGCGCCATTTCAGAGATGGTGGGAGGATGGTTTTCTATTGCTTCTCTGCCACGGCGGAACAGATCTAAATAGGCATGATACTGCGCCTCGGTGATGAAATCCCAGCCGTAAGCATCCTGAATTTCCGCCTCGCTGTGGTACTGCATGGCGGCTTCAAAGTCAGCTTGTCTTGCGGCGGTCTCTTTATCGATTCTCCGCTGCAGTTTGGCGGATATGCGCTCCATGTCTTTAAGGACCAGGGAGCAGGCCTCCGCCTCCCGCAAATAGCCGTGAGCCTCGCTGCTCAAGTATTTTTGCGGCCGCTTCATGCCGCTTCCTCAGACGGCGCAGGCACCTCATAAATAATCTGCACAGGAATCAGTTCTCCGGGGCGGATATGCTCCGCAAGCTGCCATTCCCCGTTCCGCAAGACCTGTGAAGTGACATCATTATAGATCTCCGGGGGAGTGTGGTAGTCATTCATACACTCCGTAGGAACATACAGGCAGAAAAGCGGCAGGCTGAACACATGCAGGCTCTGCAAAACTACTTCACGGAGCTGCCTTGCCAGTGCCGCGATCTCATCCATGTCCTGTCGCTCAAAGGCGGCCTCGGAGATCTTTTTCAGGTACGGAGTATCTTTGATTGCCTCATTTATGTATTTCACGGCCTCGTCGCCGTAGTGGCTCTTGACGCGGATACCACCGAGGGAAATGTACTGAGTGTATGCGGTGGCAGTCTTACAGATGTTATCTTTCAGGTCTTTGAATGGCTTTGCGTATTTCGCTTTCAGATCTTCCATCGAAACGACCTCCAGGTTGCGCCGGAGCGTATCCAGATGGAATTCCAGGTCTTCACGCAGCTTCTTTTCTTTTTCGTCCATGTAGTCAAACCTCCATTCTATTATAATTTATGTGTCACAGCGTCAGCAGGAGCTATGTTCTGCGGATTGCTGGCGAATCTCTTTCAGCAGAGTGCGTGCCACATCGGACACCGCCTGCCAGTAAGCTTCACCGTAGGCGCAGCTGTGTTCCAGTTGGTTGGCGATCCGCTGCGGCAAATCGGGAGAACGCAGCAGTGCTTCTTTCTGTGTATCAGAGAGCTCTTGAAAATCGTCACGGTTCTCAATATGCTCCCTGAAATCATCCCGCAGGCATTCTGCGCGGTACAATTCTGCCGTGCTGCGGCAAAATGCAGGGGAAAGAGGCAGCGCCCGCTGTTCCAGCGCAATCGAAAAATGGTTCTCACAGTATTCGCCGTCCAGATAGCACTCATAGCTGTTGTCAGACTCTTCTTCGACGAATTGGCTGCTTTCTTTCCAGCGTGGAATGCTTCCAACCAGAAATTCTTCTCGAAGGTCATTGTGAAATTGATGTAGGGCATCGGTGCGCTCCGTGAAGATCGCTTCATAGGAACCATACTCCCCATCGGTAGCCCAGTGGACGACGACTATATAGAGCGTCCCTGCGGGATATACCTGGGCCGGATGCTCAAGGGGAACAATCATTTCAGGCCCCATAATGACCATATCCAGGCCCAGATCCTCGATGTGTTTCTGCTCATGGTAAAGCTGTGAAAAGGTCTGCTCCAGCGCAAGACGGTCCGCAGAGAGCACCGGTGCTTCAAACGCGCAGTAGATGTCCGGCGTGTCGTTGTCCGTCTCCCGGTCATCCTCGGTGCGAATTTCAAGGATATTTCCGAAGAGCCCTGCGTAATCGCTCGCTTCATTGGCGACGATGCGCCCGCCTACTTTGTAGCAGACGCCCTCATGCCAAAATTCTTCTCCAGGCTTCTTGTAAATCATTTCATTCTCTCCTTTGATGTGCGGGTCCAGAGCAGCAGCTTGAACCCGCCTATAGATTGCTGTCACCCGCGCCGGAAGTGGCGGCACCGCTCATGCACATAGCGATGCATGGCAGCAAAAGTGCGGTACGCCTGCAGCCTGCCAGCTTGAGGGTCAGGCCGCCAGCGGAATCGGCTGGAAGTGCCGCCTTTGGGGGCTTTTTTAATCATCATCGTCTTCTTCCCAAGGGGAGTCTGTGTCATCTGCATCAGCGTCCTTTCCTGAAATCAAGCATTTGGCATCCGGTTCATAATTGCTGTGGGGAGTGGGGCCGCCTATCGGGTCGGAGCCTGAACGGTATCCTAAAACGGTGAATGTGTTCCAGCGCCCACAATGGGGGCAGGCAATCTGGCCCATATAACTACGGTTAATCTGTTCCTGGGTAACAGCTCCAGGTTCAGGGCAGCATTCCATGCGCACAAAGACAATGTTCGCAGCGTCCCAAACCTCTGGCCGGTATCTTTTGTTGAAGGGCAAGTATCCGACCCACTGGGGATTATCAAAGATCCGGCTCGTATGGAGCTGCAGGGCTTCTTTGCGTATTTCAGCAGCGGAGTCTCCGGTGAAATTGTGTTCCGTACACCACTGAATCAGTTGTTTCAGCAGATCTGTTTCGCCGGCTCGCTCAATGACGGCCTCTGCCAACTGGCACCAGTCATGTTCTTCGATCTCTCCCAGTTTTGTTTTTGCGCCGCGCCACGGAAAATACTTTTTATCCCGGCCGGCGCCGGTGCTGTTGCAATGGAACACCCCATATTGCCAGCGGATGTCCTCAAATGTAATGGTAGAGAGATCTCTGCCGCCGGGTAGTTTATAGTCCCCATGCTTCATATCCACCGGTCCTCAGTCGGCGCCACAGATGACGGTAATTCTCCGCTTAAAACCGAGGGGAATACTGCGCTCCATAGCCTCAGCGGGATCGGCTGGTGGTCTATTTCCCGCAACGCTTCGTCCATCCAGCACTTTTCGCAGATATATACATGAGCATATCGGCTCAATGAGTTTAAGAAAAAGTACCTGCCGGTATAGAGCTCATGAAGGCCGCATCTTGGGCATAGGGTCTGTTGCTCCGATTCCTGAAGCGGTAAAAGGCACTCAAGGATTTTTTTGATTTCATCTTCGGAAATGTTCATGCTGCATCCTCCTTTGACTGTCCTATTCACACCAGTTCGGCCGGCGCCGGTATAAGGTCAGGCCATTGATGTGGTGGCTCTCTTTGTCATTGGTGACCCGGATGAATCCCTTTTTATAGGCCACCACTTTGACTTTCTCGTTCATTTCAAGGCAAAACACCCATTCTCCATTCATTTTTCTGAGTTCCTGCGTTGTAAGAGGAAGTTCAGCAGCATTATTGCCTTCAGGCCACGCGAGTCCGGCCATCAGCATCTGCATCGCAGTCCGGTAACCGGATTCAAAGGCCTGCTCGGTAACGGCGCCGTGCTGCTCCCCAACAGCGAGCTGATATGCCTCAAACGCTTTTAAAGCCGCCGGAGATTGCTGCAGGACATCCCGCAGGGCCGCTTCGGCTGCGGAAACCGCCTGATTCAGTTCCTTCTGCCCGCTGCTCTGCTTCTTGAACACACTCGGCTCATAGTCGCCGTAGTAGAGATCATGCAGAAAATTGGGATCAGGGGCGATACCCTGCGGCGGGGCAGTTTCCGTGTGGGCAAGGCCGTCGGCAATGCATTCCAGAGCCTTGATGAGATGAGGCAGCTGGGCGTCAAAAAAGCGGCGGCCGCATATCGTTTCGTGAAAATTCAAAGATTGCACCTCCTGTCAATGAAAAGCCCGCCGGCGGCATATGAGCTGCGGCGGCTGTTGATTCAGGCTCCGATGGGGCATGGTTTCTTTCTGGATCAGTCGAAACAATCGTCCTGCATAGCCTTTTCACAGGCCAGAGCCAGGCCATCCAGCAGTTGCGGAACAGCCTCCATATACTGGGCCGTAATGCCCAAAGCATCAAGCGTTTCCTGCACATCGCCGGTATAACTGTACTCATGGTTCTCCAACTCCTGGAGGAACATATCACAGATAAAACCTTGCCCGGTTTTGTCGCCAGCAATGGCATTTTCCAGTTCTTTTCGGTGTCGGGTGAACATTTCATTCAGTTTTGCGACATCGCTTTTACGGCAGTAGCCGCCTCCAAAAATGCTGCATACCTGGCGGGTATCCGAGGGGGACAGGCCCAGCTTGCGCATCCCTTCAGCAAACTGCTGTTTATTAAAAGCGAAGAACATGGGAAATGCGTTTACTTCCGCCTGCTGGCGGTTGCGCATCTCCTGGTATTGATTGGTACTCATGCGGCACTCCTTTCTTCCGGTACGCCTGTTGCCAGAGAAATTACCCTCCATTCCTCCGGCCGGCGCTGGTTTTGGCAGACCTTTTCTAAAATTTCATATTTTCCGCAGATAGCGTACTGTATCCAGCATCGACATGGGCGGCCGCCGGTTCCCTGCGCTGAAAAGTGTTCCAGTGCATACAGCATAGGCGCCGCCTCAGTCCAGAAGCGCCGGCTGACGAAGATCATGCAGCAGGCTGCGGTTGTTCTGTTCATACTGGGGCAGGAACGGCTGATCCAGGTCGAAGTTGTAGTAGTGATAGAACAGGATCTTGAACACAGATGCCCGGCGCAGTTCCTCTGGTATGCGGCGCATCAGCTTGCCGATTTCCGGGATGGCCCGGTACTGCTGCTTCAGGAATTCCTTATCTTCCCGGGAGAAGTTGTAGTACAGCCAGTCTTTGACAAGTACCTTCCCGCCGTTGAAGTGATACTGCTGGTTATCATCAAAACAGAGGCAGTATTCAAAATCCCGGCCGCGCTCACCGGGCCCCGCCGAAAATGGGTAAAGGCGGCAGGTTCGAGGACGGGCGGCATAGATATTACACTGGTTGCCCTGAAGAAAAACACAGGATGCTTCTGCTCCAACTGTTTTGAGTGTGTAAATGGGATACCCTTCATCGGTGAGCGGTGTGGGCTCGCAGTATTGGAGAAGCACATCATCCGTACTGCTGACACCGCAATGCTGCTCTCGAAGGTGTTTTGCCATTCGGTAGGCGTCCAGGCTTTCCACCATGACGCAGCCCTCGATGCGGCGGCAGCAATGGCCACATTGGCTGCACTGGTATGTGACAGACTCCTTGGCGCTTACGGAAACAGCAAGGGTTTTGGATTGTTCCATACATTCCTCCATAAAAAAGGCCGCGGCAGACAAGTGCGCCTGCCACGGCCGGGACCTATGGGGCATTACCCCTTATTATTTTGACTTCTCTACGCGCACGCGGCCAGAACCGTCGGGAGCGGGCTGGCGGCCGCCAGCGGGAAAGGGTCCATCGAAAGGAAGTAGTTGGAGTTGAGCGTTTCAAAATGCACCAGATCCCCGGACTGCTGATGGATCGCCACAACGGGCGAGGTCCGGTAGTCGGAGCCGTTGGCACGCAGGAAGGCGCAGTGGCCGAGAACCAGCGGGCACAAAAGCATTCCGTGCATTACAATGGATTTTTTCGATTTCGTCATAATAATCAGCCTCCATTCATTTTTGACATTGGCCTGCCAGGGACGACAGGCATTTACTCATAGCACAACTCCAGAAACACCGCGCGGACCTCTTCCAGAAGCTCCTTGATGCGTTTCATGGGGAGTTTTTCACGGCTGGCGATCTCACGGATGCCGTAGCCGCAGCCCTTCATGCGGACGATGTTCATTTGCTGCCTGGAAACACGGCCAGCCAGGTCATGAAGCAGCTGCTTCATCTCAAATTCCTGCATCAGATCATCCTGCGCCGGCAGCAGTTCCTCCAGGGGCACGCCGTCCGGGTACAGACCGATGTGAATGCTGAGGATTTCAGCGTTGCGCTTTTTACGGGCCAGCGTCTTAAAATGGTTTGACAGATTACGGGACATTGCTCTCCAGGCAATCGTGGCAAAAGAATACTGACGCAACACTTCTCTGGAAAAATAATCTTGGACGGCTTTCAAATAGCCAAAGATGACCACATCATAAAACTCGTCTTCCGGAAGATGGTTGTCGTTCAAGAATCTATAGACCAGGCCGTGATGTTCAGCGGCAAACTCCTGTTGCTCCTTTGTTAACGGTACTTCACATAACATATATATTTCCTCCAGTCTAAAGCAAAAAAGGGATACCCCCGGCGTAGGCCGAAGGTATCCCTTGATGACATGTCATGCGGCTGAGGCCGCAACAAAACTCATTACGCGGGCAGCTTCTCGTAGTTGCCGTCGATCTCACCGACTACGTAGCTTCCATCGGGGCTGCCGGGCGCTGTAGCGGACTCCGGGATCACATAGTCACAGTCGTTGGTACGCTGCTCCTCGTTGATCAGCGCCCGCTGGATGTTGATGGCCTTGATCTGCTCCTTAAAGCCATTGGCATAGGCGCGGATCTGAGCCAGTTCCTCGCCCTCAAAGTCGCGTAAAAGGCGGAAGGTGGCAACGCTGTAGTCGTTGCTGCCGTTGTTCTCCTTCTTGAGCCCGATCTGGATCAGGCTGCCATAGGTGGCGCGCCGGCGGTAGACAAAGGCCCGGTTCAGGAACTCCTTGAACGGCTTGATGCTGGTAGGCGGCAGAGAAATCAGCAGAGGCATGTATTCGCCGCTGCGCAGCAGGTAGATGTCCCGCATATTCTTGCAGGCCTTGCCGCGGCCGCCGTCTCTGGCCGAACCGTATGCGTTCATCGGGCAGGTGGCGCAGGCGCCGCCCGGCTCACCGATGCCGGTCTTGCCGTCCACGGAAGAGCAGAGCGGCTTGGTGTCCTCATCATACTCGCTGCCTTCCGGCCACAGGGTATAAGCAGAATGATTGTAGAGCACGACACCCTCCAGAGTCCGGGCATAGTCCGGATTGTCGGGGTCTTCCGTGGGGATCTCGAACTGCAGGGCGCCGCCGGCGGGAATTTTCACCCGCTGGAAACTCATCATCTGCAGACCGTCCGCATCCTCCGCAATCTCATCGCTGCTGAAATCACCCTCCACCATCGCAGGGAGCAGGAAAGTGTTCCGCTCAGGAGTGTTCATCATAGAAGTGTTCTGTTCGTACATAGTTCGTTCCTCCTTAAAATTGGATGGTTGGCCACTCAGGCGGCCAGCTGATTGATACGGCTCCACTGCCTTGCCGGCATGGAGAGAATGTTGTAGCCGATGCCCTCAAGCGCGGTTGCTCGGTCATAGTCCGGGACATCCTGGCTGTGGCGGGTCACCGCATTGGATAAACCATAGAGCGTCAGGTCGTTGCCCTCGATCAGCCGCTGCAGCACACCGGAGCTTTCCTCATCAGTGATGTGGAAGTCCCTGCTGACCAGCTTGACAATGCCGGGGACATCGGTGGTATTCATGCGGGCCTCCTTGGCCTCCCGCATCATGTTGATTACACGGGTAAAGCGCACCTCGTCTACCACAGCTCGCACCGTGTCCTGGATCTTCATGGCAAAGGCTTTGTCATCGGCCTCCAGCGTCTTTTCCGAATACAGCTGATAGTTCTCCGAAGCCTCATTGACGCGGCCCACATGGTTGCGGCGCGTCTGGGCATCGTTTACTACCATACCGTTACTGCACACCAGCCGGTAGACCAGCGGCTGGATGTTCACCGAACCGAGGCCCACCTCGCTGTTGCTGATGATAATGCCGGACTGAACGATGTCGCCCGGCACGACCTCGGCCTCCAGGCGGGTGTTGACTACCTTGATATACATGCGGCTTTCCGTGAGCTGGCAGCTCTCAAAGTGCATTCCCTCCATATCCTGCAGGACGGGAAGGACGATGCTCGCAATATCAAGGTTGTCAATGCGCCGGTAGCGGTTGCTCAAAAATGCCCGTGCCGTACCCTCAATGGTGCGGATCATACGGACAGAGGGCTCCCGCTGGAACCAGGCGTTCACATTCTGCGCCAGCAGCTGGGGATATTCCTCCAGCATCTTGTCATAGTAGGCTGCCGGGATCTTCAGGTGTGTGCCGATCTGCCGGTGGGCAATGGAATTGACCTCCAGCGGTTCAAGCGCCGGGACACCGGACTGGTCATAGGCGTTGAGGTACAGCTTCGAGTCAAAAGGCTCCAGACGAAGGCTGCGGGTGTCCAGCATATAGTCGGCTTTCAAATCAGCCTGGCGCTGGATCTCCTTTGCCATGTCTACAAGACTGATCCCTGATTTCATTGTGATTTCACTCCCCTCTCTGGGTGATGGCGGTCACCAGGAGACCTGGATGCCCTGCGCCGTGGTTTCAGCCGACAGGCCCTTGCTTTCAAACACTTCCACCAAGCGGGGCCAGTAGACCTTCGCGGGAAAGTTCGCAAGATGTTCCTGCGGCACCAGTTCATCGTCCTGCTGGATACAGATGTCGCCGTTTTCCCGCAGCGTGAGCTTGCTGTGTCCACGGGAATTCAGGTCGGCGATCAGCGTTTCCATGACTTCGCGCCCGCAGTTTTCATACCAGATGCGCGGATCAATGGGCTGCTTGTTGGGCGGGATATTGGCCTCATCGCCCTGTTCTGTGCCAGCCTTGGACAGAGGCACGATTTTGAGCAGGTCACACTGAATGGTCGCGTCCTGCCCGAATGTGATGTCTGCATGGTCGAATCCATCTACATTGTGAAGCCGGATGCGCCCGGTGCCATTGGTGCGGATCAGCTCTGCCGGCCGCTTCTCACACCACTCAAAGCAGGCATCAGAATACGACGAGCGCAGATAGGCCAGAATCCGGTGGTTGGCATAGCGGAGCAGCAGGTCTTCTGAAACAGGTTCCTCCAGTTCCGGGACCTGGAATGTGCTCTGTGCAATGCCTTCAGAGTGTAGCCGGCGCTCTCTCTGCTGGCGCTGCCGGCGGCGTTTGGCCTGCTGCATATACGGGAGCAGGAGGATCAGAACGACCCAAAGCCCCCAAAGGGTGAATACCCCAATCAGCAGCCACGCCTGCCACGGCCCGCGCACCAGAGCCATGATGGCGATGACAGCACCGATCAAGATGGTGATACTGCCGCTCAAAAGTCCCTTGTCATTACTCATTTTCTTACCGTCCTTCCTTTAGATTTTTGCCTGAAAACAAAAAAAGAGGGACCGCACCAAGCTTCAGATCATTCTGAAAACTTGATACGGTCCCTCTTGGATGCCGGGAGCTATTCCGGCAGGGGTTCACGGTCGCCGTTCATCACCTCGGGAGGTGACGGAACAGGCGCCGCGTCGTCAGGGTCATGCTGTCCACTTTTGGATTTTGCTTTGGAGGACTGCCCGGGGAGAAATCCAAAGTCCGTCAGCCATATTTTCAGCTTCTTGACTGTGGTTCCGTCCTTTTGGCGAACATCCACCAGTTTTTGCGATCCGGTGAGCCAGATCATGCTTCCCTTTTTGACCTTGAGCCGCATGAGCCGGGTAACATCGTCACCGCGGGCCCATACCTGATAGTAGTCCGGCGGGGTGTTGCCGGAACGCTCCATCAGGTCGAAACAGACATATTGCTGTTTTGACTGGCCCTCTTTCGGGACAAGCTCGTGCATGACTCGGCCAAATACAACGATTTGTGCCATAACACTTCCTTTCTTCGCCGTTGGCGTTCATATCTATATATAAAAAGTGCCAGCAGATACCAGCCCCGAAAGGGCGCGGCAATACCACTGACACTTGATACAGCATACAACCTTGACTGCGTGTGCAATGCAGATTTTTAATCTGCGGTACAGAAGCTTAGTCTGTATCCCACATGGGGAACGCACAAAAATCAATTACAAAGTAAGTGTAACACTATATCTTGTATTTGTCAAGCGGTAAAATACTATATATAGATATTTGAGCAAGGCGAATCACAATATATGGTTCATGTAGCGGTAGTAATCATCCAGCAGATAGAATCTGAGTGTACGGGCTGCCGGCGTCCCGTAGCCGAATGTCAGACCATAGAGATTGCCTGTCCCATCCACGCCGAGTGGACCGAGCCAGCGGGCAGCGGTGTTGCCGTTGAGATACCAGAGCTGAATGTCCCGGTAATCATCTTCACTGACAAGCCCGGAAGAAGCCAGACGATAAGCGTCTTCCTCTTCGATCATGGAGTGGGAAAGAAAATGGCGGTAGAGCTCGTCCGACAGCCCAAGAGCCTGCTGGTAGATCAGGGGATTGGGGTGATCCAGCCACCAGCGGGTAATATCTTCAAAGGTGTGCAGACGCGGTTTGGGATCGAGGGCCCGGAAACGCCGGATGAAATCTTTGATTTCTTCCGGGGCGGCCGGCGGCGGGAGCGGGATCTCACGCACTTCGTCATCCAAAAAGCCGAAAGCAAGCTGCTCGCCGGTTTCATCCTCCAGCAAGAGCGAGGTGCGGGACAGCGGTGAAACCAGGAAATGCTCCATCGCAAAGCTTTCGTCCAGAAAACGCTGGATCTTGTATTGCTCAATGGTGTGGGGCTTATACATTGGGGTGGACCTCCTTTTAAGTATTCCGCCTATTAAATAGGGAGAAATAGCGCAAATTCTGCAGTGCATCAAGAATTTTCGCTTTTTCTTTAATGTTGAGTTGAATATCATGGCTATTCGTTGACGGCTGTTTCCTATGAGTTGTATAATAGTCAATGCCATGGCTGAAAAAGTTCAACCGATGGCTATGATTCACCAAGCAGCAGAGATAATCTTCTTTTTAAATCAATCTGATATTTTACAAAGAGAAATCATTTGCTATAATGCTAAAGGAATTCTCTGTTTGAGGTATAAAGGATGGAACGAATCTTAGTGGTAGAGGATGACCTGGCTTTGAGCACAGGTCTTTGCTTTGAGCTGGACAATGCAGGATATTTGACCGTGGCCGCATATAACTGCACCAAGGCGCGGTATCTATTGGAACACGAAAACTTTTCTTTGGCACTTCTTGATGTGAACCTGCCGGATGGAAATGGATTTGATTTGTGTCTGGAAATCAAGGCTGCACGGCCGGAACTGCCTGTCATTTTCCTCACGGCCAATGATCTTGAAACAGATGTGCTGAACGGTTTTGATATGGGGGCCGAGGACTATGTGACCAAGCCCTTTAATATGCAGATTTTGCTGCGCCGGGTGGAAGTGGCCCTTCGCCGGGCGGGCAGCGCCACGGCTGCGCCTGCCGCGGACAAATGGAGCGACGGCTGGCTGACACTGGATTTTTCGGCCCTGACCGCGGTGCGGGGGACAGAAAAGCTGGCGATCACCCCCAATGAGTACAAGCTGCTGAAAACCCTCACTGCCCATGCCGGGCAGATCTTGACCCGCCAGCAGCTGCTGGACCGCCTGTGGGACAGCGGCGGCAATTTCATCGATGACCACACCCTGACCGTCACCATGAACCGGCTGCGGGCCAAGATCGAGGATGACGCCCATCCCTATATCAAAACTGTACGGGGCATGGGCTACATCTGGACAGGAGGAAAGGCATGAAACATCGCAGCATGACGGTCCTGCGCGCCGGGATGTTCCTGCTCTCGGCGGCACTGTTTGTGTCGTTGGTCTGGCTGTTGTGGCAGACGATCCCCTGGGCGGCGGTGCGCTGGGGCATCCTGGGGCTGTGCGCCGCCATCTTTGCCGTGGTGGGCCTGTGGGCCTGGTATCAGCGGCGGCAGGTCAGTCTGTTTGCCGACGATTTGTGCGAGACGCTGGACGCCCTGATGTCCGGCCGGACGGTGGAGGGCTACCAGCCCTACGAGGACAGCCTGACTGCCAAGGTGCAGGGCAAGCTGATGCAGTATTTTGACATCATGAACGAGGGCAAGCGCCAGAGCCAGCGGGACAAGGAGACCATCCAGAGCCTGGTCAGCGATATTTCCCATCAGGTCAAGACGCCCATTGCCAACATCAAGATGTTCACCGGCATCCTGCGGGGCCACGATCTCCCTGCCGAAAAGCGGGCGGAGTTTCTGGCCACGATGGACGGGCAGATCGACAAGCTGGATTTCCTGATGCAGTCTCTCATCAAAATGTCCCGGCTGGAGACGGGTACTTTTACCCTTCATGTGGAGGAAGCCCGTCTCTCCGACACCATCGCCCAGGCCATGAGCACCGTCTGGGCCAAGGCGGAGTCCAAGGGGATCGACCTGTCGGCGGAATGCAATTCGGCCATCACGGTGCAGCACGACCCCAAATGGACGGCGGAGGCCATCGGCAACATCCTGGACAACGCCGTGAAATATACGCCGTCCGGCGGCAAAGTGGCGGTGACCGTGCGGCCCTGGCAGTTTTACACCCGGGTGGACATCACCGACACTGGCATGGGCATCCCGGAGGAGCACTACAACGATGTGTTCCAGCGGTTCTACCGTGCCCAGGAGGCGGCCGGGCAGGAAGGCGTCGGCCTGGGGCTGTATCTGGCCAACGGCATCATCACCCGGCAGAAGGGGTATATCAGTGTGAAGTCGAAAGTGGGAGAGGGAACCACCTTCTCAGTTTATTTATTGAGTTGACAGGAGGGATGGAACTATGTTCACAGACGGAAGGAGTAAAAAGGTTATTTTCATTGCTCATTGCTTGTTGAACCAAAATGCCATCTCGGACGGTACCGCAGTCTATCCGGCCGCCTTTCAGGAACTGATTCAGAGACTGCTGGAGCAGGATGTGGGAATCGTCCAGATGCCATGCCCGGAATTATGCTGTCTGGGTTTGGATCGTGGTGATCCAGCAGGCGCTGCACGCCCCGTTGTAGAGGAGAACACACGGATTCGAGGCGAGATGGAGAAAGCCGAGACTCACACTCGACTGATGTCCCTGGTTGAGCAGGTGATGTGGCAGATTACGGAATATCGCCGACACGGCTTTAAGATATTGGGAATCATTGGAGCCAATCGCTCTCCTAACTGTGGTGTGGATACCACATCAGACCATAACGCAGAAACGCCTGGACGAGGGCGATTTATGGAGGAGCTGCACAAGAGACTTCAGGCGGCTGGCATGGAACTGCCCATGGTGGGATTGAAAGCCTCGGACTGCCTGGAAGACAAGCTATCTACGCTGTTTCCCATCGAGAAGTAAATCGCAGAAAAACGCAAGGAGCGAGACATCCACCTATGAATATCGTAACCGTACATAACCTGAAGAAATATTTTGGTAAAGGAGAAAACCAGGTCAAGGCCCTGGACGGCATTGATCTGGAGATTGAAAAAGGCAAGTTCACCGCCATCATCGGTGCCTCCGGCTCCGGCAAGACCACCCTGCTGAACATGATCGGCGGCATGGACATCCCGGATGAGGGGGAAGTCATTGTGGATGGCGTGAACCTGCGGGGGCTGAAAGAAAAGGAGCTGGCGGTGTTCCGCCGCAGCAAGGTGGGCTTCGTGTACCAGAACTTCAATCTGGTATCCACTTTAACAGTTAAGGAGAACATCCTGTTCCCCCTGAGCCTGGCAGGCAGCACCCCGGACCCGGTATTCTTTGACGAGATCGTAGAACTGCTGCACCTCAAAGAGCGGCTGAATGCCTATCCGGGCGAACTTTCCGGCGGCGGTCAGCAGCGGGTGGCCATCGCCCGTGCGCTGATTGCCAAACCGTCCATCCTGCTGGCCGACGAGCCCACCGGCAATCTGGACAGCAAAACCGGCCAGAATGTGCTGGGCCTGCTGAAGCTGTCGGTGGAGACCTACCGCCAGACCCTGGTGATGATCACCCATAACCTGGAACTGGCGCAGATGGCCGACCGGGTCGTCCGTATTGAGGACGGGCGCATCCGCGTGTAAGGAGGTCCGGCCATGCTTGCAAACAACAACCTGAAAGTCTGCTGGACGCTGGTGCGGCGGGATTTCCGCTTTCACCGGGTCAAAAATGCAGTGTTGGCTCTGGCGGTGGCGCTGGTCACCGGCCTGTACGCCTTTGTGTTCCTGCTGGGCGGGGCGGTGGAGGATGCGTTCCTGCTCAACTACCAGTACACCTACGGCTCCACCAGTCATATTCTTTACAGCGGCCTGACCGAACATCAGGCCGATTTGCTCGCCCAGCATCCCAATATCAAAAGCTCCGTCCGATTGAGTACCATCGGCACCCTCTCTGACCCGATGATGGGCCAGCGACTGGTAAAGCTGGCGGTGACCGATCAGGACTATGCCGAAACCGTCCTGTCCGTCCCTACCACCGGCCGTCTGCCCCAGCAACCCGGCGAGATCGCCCTGGATGAGTTTACAATGGGGTCGCTGGGTATTCTGAAGGAAATCGGTGCGCCGGTGACGCTGCAATGGACGGATACCGGGGGACAGCTCCATACGGACGAATTTACCCTGTGCGGCTGGTGGGCCAGTCCCACCAACTTCACCGAAGCCTGTGCCTGGATCACAGCGGAAACCGCCCGGACGCTGGTGCCGGATTATGACAGCGAGAACGCCGCCAACCTCACCCTGGGCGTCACCCTGCACCAGCCCCGTGACCTGGAGACCCAGGCGGCTCAGATTTTGACCGACCAGGGCCTGCCGGAACTGTCCTTTACCACGAATCTCTCCTACAACGACGCCCGGATGGATCTGGCCGACCAGCAGGCCCGTCCCTACTATGCCCCGGCGCTGCTGGTGCTGGTGTGCGGTTTTCTCATGATTTTTGCCATCGTGCAGGTCACCGCCGAGCAGGACCGGGCCTATTTTGCCGGGCTGAAGGCCCTCGGCCTGTCGCCCCGGCAGCTGCGGCGGTATCTGCTGGAAAAGGGCGTCGCTGTGACGGCGCTGGGCCTGATTCCCGGCTTTCTGATTGGATTCCTGCTGAACCTCGCCATCACGCCCAAGGTGGTGGTGGGCATGGAGCAAAACCCGGCCCTCTACTTTTTGAGCTGGCAGCCCTTCGCCCTGGCGGCAGTGTGTGCTCTGGGCACCACACTTCTGTCCTATCTGCTGCCCACCCTGCGGCTGGCCCGGCTGACGCCCGCCCAGACCCTTCGCCTGAATGCGCCCCAGCCCTCCCACGGCAGCAGAGCCAAAAACGGAATGGTCACATTGCCGCGCCTGGCCCTGCGCACCCTGGGCCGGAGCAAGGGCCGCATGGTCCTGTCAGTGGTCATCCTGCTGGCGGCGGTGCTGCTGCTCACGGACATCCGGCTGCAATATGTGAGCTTACAGGAAGATCTGTACCTGGCGGCGTTTTCTCCCTGGGATTATTCCATTGCCGATGCCTCGGCGGCCACGTCCTATCAGCGGTACAATGAGCAGAACCAGGGCATCACCCAGCTCATGGCGGGCGGCGGCATCATCCTGCTGGGTACTACCCTGATCCCTCTGCTGAGCGGCCTGTTTTAAGGTAACGGCTTATGGGATTTCTCACCGACTGGCTGACCGACTGGCTCAAAAGCCTGCTCATTGAAGGCATTTTAGGCAATCTGAGCGGCCTTTTTGATACGGTAAATGCCCGAGTCGGGGAGATTGCGGGAGAGGTGGGAACAACTCCGGCGGCATGGAACGCCGGAGTTTTCTCCCTCATTCGCCAGATTTCCGAAACGGTAATTTTACCGATTGCCGGGTTAGTCCTAACCTATGTGGCGGTGTACGAGCTCATTCAAATGCTCATAGACCGCAATAATTTACACGACATCGACACTTGGATGTTTTTCAAGTGGATTTTCAAAACGGCGGCGGCCATCCTGATCCTCTCCAACACATTCAATATCGTCAACGCGATTTTTGATGTGTCGCAGAGCGTGATTGCAAGCTCGGCGGGGGTGATCCAGGGCTCCACGGATATTTCGCCGGATATGCTGGCGGATTTGGAGGCCACGCTGGAGACAATGGGGCTGGGTTCCCTTTTGGGCCTGTGGCTCCAGTCGATCTTTATCGGCTTTACCATGACCGCACTGAATATCGTGATTTTCGTTCTGATTTATGGCCGTATGCTGGAAATCTATATGCTGACCAGTTTAGCGCCCATCCCAGTGGCTACCCTGTCCAACCGTGAAATGGGGAGCATGGGGCAGAATTATCTGAGGTCCCTGTTCGCCATCGGTTTCCAGGGGCTTTTGATCCTGCTGTGCGTGGGCATCTATGCGGTGCTCATTCAAGGGATCGCCACAGGCGGAGATCCCATCGGCGCAATATGGGGAGCTGTGGGCTATACAGTTCTGCTCTGCTTTATGTTGTTCAAAACCGGAACGATTTCAAAAAGCATCTTTAATGCCGGGTAATTAGTTATGCCGATAAATATGTGATGAAGCCTGTAAAATCGCCATGCTAAACAAAAAGTATC
>NZ_SPHM01000013.1:0-87956 GCF_005844125.1 Pseudoflavonifractor sp. BSD2780061688st1 E11 | reverse complement strand
CGCATGTTTATCTAACATATGTTCGATGAACATGCGTTCTTTTTTTGACTGCTCCAAAAACGCAATTTCCTATAAAGTAAAAAAACCGTTCTTTTCGAACGGTCCGGCGATGCTTTCTTTCTCTGAGTCTGCCTATTCTTTTGTCTTCTCCGGATTAACATCCAGCAGCAGAAAAGACATATGCGTTGCCAGTTCTGCCATTTCATCTGCATACAAAAAAGTGCTGAGCATTACTGTATCATGTGCATACTTATCATCACACCTGGAACGCATCTTTCTGATCAGTTCCCGAAAAGACTCTTCACACTCTCTGATCATAATTCTGGAAGCAATCTCTTCCAGATGATTGATATACGGGGCATAATCGCTGTACACAGAACAGAAATTAAAGACAAAAAGACTTCCGTACCTTCCTGATCTGTTTTTTGCTTCAATCCACACTGCTGTATTCCTCCTTTTCTGCCGCCTCAGCCTCTTCCGGCGACACTTCGTATTCGTATAGTTCAAACTCCTGATCCAGAGGCAGAACCAGTTTATGTTCAAGATAGTCTTCCACATGGAACTCATTCTTTTTATTAAAGTCAGACAGCTCCTTGTAGCGCTTGTGCCTGGTGATATCATATTTGTCACTGTAAAAAGGCCTTACACCTCTAAGCTGCAGGATACATTTATTTCCATCCATCACAGCCAGCTCATCCCGGCTCATCAATTCTTTGCCACAATGTCAAGTGATGAATTAAAAAAAATGGCAGCCACGATCAAAGAATTCCTTTTTGTGGCTACCATTCTGATAATTATTAGCTTGACTTGTACTGCTTAACTTGTTTTATTCGAGAGTACGAATTATAATATGGCAGTACGGAGGTGCTATATGGATTACATGACTTTGAAAGAAGCAAGCAAAATTTGGGGAGTAACACCCCGTTGGATAAATTACTACTGTTCCGCAGGACGTATCCCAGGAGCGGAAAAAATGGGAACCGTCTGGCTTATCCCAAAGAATGCTACGAAGCCATTGGATGGGCGGAGAAAATCTGCCGGGCAATCAGGAGGAGAACATCATGATTGAAGTTTATTATGCGGAAGATGACGAAACGATTGGCAAGTCTGTAAAAGAATATTTGGAACAGCAGAATTGCAAAGTAGCCGTTTTTGATAGAATTGCAGATGTCAAGAAAGCATTAATCGGTCATTTACCTACAATCGTCTTGCTGGACTGGAATATGCCGGACGGACAAGGGAGTGAATTATGCCTTTGGATTCGGGAAAGATGGAAAACTCTTCCGATTGTTTATTTGACGATTCGGGGCGATTCCCACGACATTGTTACTGGTTTCCAAAATGGGGCGGATGATTATGTGGTAAAGCCCTTTGATCTTGCCGTTCTGTATTCCCGTATTTTGGCACTGCTGCGAAGAACCAAAACCATAACCGACACAAAGCTATTCTGCGATGACCTGATGTTGGATAAGGAAAAAACGGCTGTCTATGACGGACAGAAAGAAATCGTTGTAAGCCAGCCGGAGTACCGCATTCTGCTGATTCTGATGGAAAACAAGGGAAAAACGATCACCAGAAACCAGTTATTAGAGCAGGTTTGGGATCGCAGCGGGAATTATGTAAATGATAATACGCTGACGGTCACAATGAAAAGATTGCGGGAAAAGCTGAATCATCCAGCCTGCTTAAAAACGATCCGAAGTTTTGGCTACCGTATGGAGGACACACAATGAGCGAAAAATGGAAACAAAAAATACTTCTGATTTTTCCGTTTGCTGTTCTTGCGGCAGGCATGATACTTACCGCCGCTTTCTTCCTGCACACGTACCGGCAGATTGCATTTGAACACACCTCGGCATTATGCGAAACCATATTGGCAAATTCTCCTGAAGCGGAGCCGCAGCTATTAGCGGCTCTGAAAGACTATCATTCATTGACGGAACAAGAACTCAGAGGCAACGATTATCTGGAAAAATACGGATACCGGGTTAATGATTTTTGCTATGATTTCCCGCTGGATACAGTGCTTTTTCCGATTCTATTTTTCCTTGTGACTGCTTGTGCTTTTGGAGCTGGAACTTTTTTGTCCCACAGAAAAAATCGAAAGAGGATTGATGATTTGACCGAGTATTTGGAGCAGGTTAATATCGGTGCTGGCGGGACATTGATACAGACGAAGGAAGATGAATATTCCCATTTGCAGGACGAAATATACAAAACTGTCACGATGCTTTATCAAACAAGAGAAACGGCAGTTGCCGCAAAGGAAAATTTTGCAGAGAACCTGGCTAATATAGCACACCAACTGAAAACGCCGATCACAGCAGCCTTTTTGTCGTTGCAGCTTATGGAAAAAGAAATTCCGGGGACTTACGCAGAACAGGTCAAACAGCAGTTGAAACGATTAAACCGTCTGGAAGAATCCTTGCTTATGCTTTCCAAGATTGATGCTGGAACGTTGCCGCTCAAACGGGAAAAGGTCGATCTTTATACGGTATTAAATCTGGCGGCAGATAATCTGAACGATTTATTGCGAAAAAACCATATTACTGTTGAAATTCCAGAAAATGGCTGTATTGAATTTTTGGGGGATTTGGAGTGGACAATGGAAGCCCTCATCAATCTCATCAAGAATTGTATGGAACATTCCAAGCCGGGCGGCGTAGTCCATTGTGGCTACTCTGGCAACCCTCTCTATGTAGAAATTCAGGTATGGGATGACGGGGCGGGCTTTGACACAGAGGACTTACCGCATCTTTTTGATCGTTTTTACCGGGGCCGGTGTGCGGTTGGAGATGGAATTGGAATTGGTCTGGCTCTTGCCCGTTCCATTTTTGAATTGCAGAACGGAACTATAACCGCCTGCAACTTGCAAAATGGCGGTGCTTGTTTTGAAATAAGGATGTACAGTCACTGAGATGTCACTTTACTTTGTTATACTGTACGCAAGACCATTCAGTAGAGAGGAGAAAGTGACATGGAAATACTAAAATGTGAAAATGTTCGAAAGGTATATGGCTCTGGGAACAATCAGGTCGTGGCGTTGGATCACATTGACTTGTCTGTACAAAAAGGAGAATTTGTAGCAATCGTAGGGGCATCCGGTTCGGGGAAATCTACACTGCTGCATATTTTGGGAAGCGTGGATAAGCCGACAGAAGGGAAAGTCCTGATAGAGGGGACAGAATTATCTGCCATGAACCGAACCCAGGCAGCCATTTTCCGGCGCAGGAAGGTCGGATTGGTCTATCAATTTTATAACCTGATCCCCACCCTTACCGTCCGAAAAAATATACTCATGCCGCTCCTGTTAGACAAACGCAAACCCAATCAAGAATACTTTGAGCAGATTATACATTCCCTGGGAATCGAAGATAAACTGGAATCACTGCCCAGCCAGCTTTCCGGCGGACAACAGCAGCGAGTTGCTATCGCCCGTTCTTTGATCTATCGCCCGGCGCTGTTGCTTGCTGATGAACCGACCGGCAACCTGGATCGGAAAAACGGAGAGGAAATTATTGACTTGCTAAAATTATCTAACCGTAACCTGGAACAGACGATTCTTTTGATTACCCATGATGAAAAGATCGCATTGGAGGCGGATCGCGTTATTACCATAGAGGACGGGAAAATTGTCGGCGATCAGAAACGGAGGTAAGAATATGTGGAAAGACTATTCGATAGGATTCATCAAAAAGAATCGGGCTTCCAGCGTATCCGTTCTGGTTGCGGCGTTTATTTCTGCCCTGTTTCTTTCTTTGCTGTGCGGTTTGTTTTATAACTTCTGGAATTATGAAATAGAATCTGTTGTTTTAGAAGAAGGAAACTGGCAGGGACGCATCAGCGGGGCGTTTGAAGAAGATAAAGTGTCCGAGATTGAGAATTTCGCCAATGTAAAAACGGCTATAATCAATGAGGATTTATCAGACGATCAAACTCTTGTAGTTGATATTTGCTTTGATAACATGAGGGCTGTGTATCAGGATATGCCTCTTATCGCCCAGCAGTTAGGTGTTCCGGAAACTTCCGTATCGTATCATGAATCACTGCTGTCAAGTTATTTCATCAACGATCCGCAGGACAGCAATCCGCCCTTATTGATGGCTTTTTATCTCTTTGTACTCCTGCTTGTGTCGGTGTCTTTGATTTTAATCATTCATAACTCGTTTGCTGTATCTATGAATGCCCGTGTCCATCAGTTTGGCATCTTTTCCAGCATTGGGGCGACGCCGGGGCAAATTCGCACCTGTCTTTTACAGGAAGCGGCGATGCTTTGTGTGATTCCTGTTTTGATCGGAAGCTTTGTCGGAATCGCTTTGACCTTCGGAGCCATCCAGGCAGTCAATATTCTCGCCGATAGTATTGTCGGCAGGCATGAAGCTGCCTTTGCCTATCATCCGCTGGTGTTTGCAGTCACGATTCTGACCTCGTTTTTGACGGTACTGATTTCTGCCTGGCTGCCAGCCAGGAAATTGAGCAAGATGACCCCACTGGAAGCTATAAAAAACACGGGAGAATTACAGCTAAAACGGAGAAAAAAGTCCCGTATTCTTGCGCTTTTATTTGGAACCGAAGGGGAACTTGCCGGGAATGCACTGAAAGCACAGAAGAAATCTCTGCGAACCGCCACGCTGTCGTTGACCCTTTCTTTTTTGGGCTTTGCCCTTATGCTGAGTTTTTTTACTCTCTCTGGAATCAGTACAAACCATACCTATTTTGAACGCTACCAGGATGCCTGGGATGTGATGGCAACGCTTGAGGACACAAAGATCGAGGACTTCTCTCATACGGATGAAATCCATGCTTTGCCTGATACAGACAGTGTGATTTATCAAAAGGCAAACGCCGTTTGTTCTATTGGGGCGGACGCTGTCAGCGAAGAAGTAAAAAGTCTGGGTGGTCTTGAAACAGTCGCCGGAAGTGATGTCAGTATGGCAGATGGGATTTATACCATTCAGGCTCCTATTGTAATCATGGACGACAGCAGCTTTGCCACGTATTGTGAGCAGATCGGCGTTTCCTCAGCGGAAAACGGGAGCGTTGTTTTGAACCGTATTTGGGACAACATAAACAGCAATTTCAGATACAAAGAATATGTTCCGTTTTTGTCAGAGAACCAGGACACGATGACTTTACAAAACCTGGAAGATGCGGCTGCAACTGTGGAGATTCCGGTTTTGGGCTTTACAAAGGAGCCGCCGGTTTTGAGAGAAGAATATGATAACTATGCTTTAGTTCAATTTGTGTCCCTTTCCACATGGAAACAAATCGAAAAGACGATTGGAAATGCTGAACCAGATACCTATATCCGCATTCTTTCAGAAAAAGAAAGAACCCTGACAGAACTGAGTATGATTGAAACCGAGCTGACGAATGTGCTGGGACATGACATTTCTTTCGAGGTGGAAAACCGGGTTCAGGAAAAGATAGACAACGATGCTATGCTGAACGGGTACAAACTGATAATCGGGGCGCTGTGTGTGCTGCTGGCCTTCATCGGAATCGCTAACGTATTTTCCAACACGTTGGGATTTATCCGGCAAAGGAAAAGAGAATTTGCGAGATATATGTCCATTGGCATGACGCCAGAAGGTATGCGAAAAATGTTTTGGATCGAAGCCATCGTTATAGCTGGCCGCCCCGTTCTGATCACGTTACCGATTACGGTTGTGTTTGTGTGGCTGATGATAACGGCAAGCTACTTGAATCCAATGGAATTTTTAGCAGTGGCTCCCATTGTTCCTATCCTGCTTTTTATCGTGGCACTTTTTGGCTTTGTTGCACTGGCATATTACCTGGGTGGCAAGAAAATTCTGAAATGTGATCTGGTAGAAGCACTGCGAACGGATTATATGGGATAATACTATCGTTCAGACAAATCGCTTTATCCACAACAAAAGCCCCATCCCTCAATGGTTGAGAGATGGGGCAAACTATTTACGCTGCAATCTCCGGGATTTCCCCGACAAAGTTATAAACGATCCTGACCTCCTGCACCTTCTGGCCGTCCACCTTTTTGACCTCGCCGATCAGGATTTTGCTGATAAGCCGGTTCAGTACGGACTCGTCCAGTTCCTCAATAGCGGCATAGCGCCGGATTTCCTTGATAAAGGTGCGAACTTCGCTTTCCTGTGCGTCCGCCCGGCTCTGCATCACCGCCAGATCGTGCAGGCGCTTCTGGTTGGCTTCCTGCTCCTGTTCCAGCGCCGCCGTCAGCTTCATAAACCGCTGTTCAGTCAGGATGCCTTTGGCCTTATCGGTGTACAGGTTTAAAAACATTCCGTCAATTTCCTGATTCCGGGCTTCCAGCCGTTTCCGTTCCTTCTCTGTCTGGGAAGCGTCCACCAGATACCGGCGCTCCATCCGGCTGCTGAGCCGCTGGTAGAACGCATCGGCGTCCTTCATGGCCTGCTCCGCCAATTCCTGTATATCCTTCAGCACCAGATTGTACAAATCCCTTGCCTCAATCTTGTGGCTGGTACAGGCGTTCTTGCCCAGCCGGTTGTAGGTCTGGCAGATATAGTATGCCTTATCAATCGGCTCCCGCATTTCGCCGGTGAAGCGGTTCTTCCCGGTTCTGCCGGCTTTTTCATACCGCACCTGCATGGACTTCCCACAGGTGGCGCAGTAGACCAGCCCGTGGAACAGGTTATAAAAGGGGCAGGCGTTGCCTTTCATAATGGTGGGCCTGCGGTCAATGATTTCCTGCACCTGTTCCCATTCCTCCGGCGTCACAATCGCCTCATGGCAGCCCTCAATGACCTCCCATTCCTCACGGGGGATAATGTCATAGGTGTTGGAGCGGATGCCTTTCTGATGTGTCCGGCAGACAAGATGTGCGCCCTTATAAAAGGGATTCCGCAGGATATGGCTGATCCTTGCGCTCCCCCATGAATAGTAGTTCATGTCACATTCTGTATTGCTTTTTACTCTGGTGATGGGGATTTTATCATCCATGAGCTGCTTTGCGATCCGCATACAGCCCCAGCCGTCCAGTGCCATATCATAGATTTTTCGGATCACCGGCGCTGTCTCCGGGTCAAGGATCAGATGTCCTTTGTCCTCCGGGTCGCGCATCAGGCCAAGAGGCGGCTGCCCGCCGCAGAACTTTCCCTGCCGGGAACGGGTCATGCGTCCCGCCAGCACCTTTTTGGAAATATCCCGGCTGTACATATCATTCAGGATATTCTTAAAGGGCGTGATGTCCATCTCCTGACGGGTCAGGCTGTCCACGCCGTCCGTGATGGCGATATAGCGCACATTGTGTTTGGGGAAAAAGATTTCGATATAGCTGCCAGCTTCAATATAATTCCTACCAAGTCTGGATAGGTCTTTGGTGATGACGCAGCCGATCTTCCCCGCCTCAATGTCAGCGATCATACGCTGGAAGGCAGGGCGGTTGAAGTTGCGGCCCGTATAGCCGTCATCCACATAATACTCATACTGGAACATCCCATGCTTTTCAGCAAAGTCCCGAAGCATGATTTTCTGGTTGCTGATGCTCATGCTCTCATTGTCGCCGCCATCATCCAGAGAGATACGGCAGTAGAGAGCGGTGATTTTCTCATAGACTTGTTTTTTCCTGCTCATAGCGTTCTCCTTCTATGAACAGGGACACGATACCATTATAATACCATGCCCCTGTCCCTGAATCAACCGTTTTTACGCAGCATTCTCCGCCATTTCACGCTGCTGACGCCATTCCTCGAAGTGTTCGCAGGTCTGACGCTCAATCAGCTGCTCAAAGGCTTCCCGCATGGACTTCTCCCCGGAGAACTCCCGCACCACCACAAAACGGACTTTATTTTTCTGCTGCTTGCTTTTTTCCATAGGCTACCTCCATAGAGTGGCAGGCCAGACGGCAGCACCGGCAACGAAGTCCGGCAACGAACCTCTGAAAACCTGTAAACTATCGTCTGACCTGAAAATCTTACTTTATCAATTTTCTTGAAAAATCTCGTTGCTTTCGTTGCCGGAGATAGAGATAGATATTAGAAAATGCCTTATTTACAGGCTTTTTCCGTATCCAGACCGGAAAATCCCCGGCAACGAACCCGGCAACCAAGTGACAACCATCCCGGCAACAGACCGCCATTTTCAGGCAGTCCACTCTTTGGGAAGTTCCAGCTGGCGGCATTCTTCCTCGGTCAGCTCCACAAATCCATCTTCGTTGCCGGGCAGTTCGTTGCCGGAAACGTCCCGTTCCCAGCCCCGCTGTCTGCCATACCCGGCGAACATCCGGGGATTGGAGAATGGTTTCCAGCCCGTCACCACCGTGTTCATGATCTCGTTGATATTGTGCAGCTGCCACCGCTTCGGCTCATCGTAGGTGTGACCCAGCGCCTCCTTGAACAGCTGTTTGGAGCAGACCATGCTGCCGGTGTAGTGTTCCAGAAATCCCTGTATCTGCCCGGCCTCGGTGTCCTCCGGCATGAAATCCTTCTGTACCTCCACCAGCTGGCGCTGGATAGACTTACTGAACTTCATGGAATAGTGGCCGCTGCGGTAGATGGTTATGGCCTCCGCCCAGACCTGCAAAAGATAGGCTCTGGAGGCGTTCTCGTCCTCTAGGATGTGAACCTCCGCATTCTCCGGGTAAATCATGATCGGCAGGAAGCGCCGGTTCCCGGCCCGGTCAAGTGGCAGGAAGTCCAGCGTGTTGGATGAACCGCCGAACACGCACTGCCGCAGCCGGTCTTTTGGCTGGGCCTCGTAGGGTGTCCGGTAGGTTTCTTTCTGGCGGCTGATGAATGAGCGGATTTCCTCAATGCTTTTGGCGCTGCTGGTAGCCAGCATCTCTGACATTTCGATGATCCAGTGGCCTTGCAGTTTCAAAAACACCCTGTCATCGTCCAGCTTTTTTAGATCGTCACTGAACCACTCGTCCCGGATCGCCAGCAGGCGGAAGAAGCTGGACTTGCCAGCGCCCTGACCGCCTACCAGACAGAGCATTTCCTCATATTTGGAGCCGGGGCGGAATACCCGCCGGATTGCCCCCAGCAAAAAGTGTTTCAGCATTTCCTCCACATAGTCGCTCTCGTCCGCACCTAAGAAGTGATGGAGACAGGAGCGGATACGGGGCGTCCCGTCCCAGACAAGGCCGTTCAGCACGTCCTGTATGGGATGGTAGCAGTTTTCGTTCGCCACGATGGAGAGCGCCGCCGTCATCTTTTTCTCGCTGGTCAGACCGTAGTTCTGCTCAAAATAGAGAAGCAGATACTTCACGTCCGTATCCGTCAGGGCGCTGGTATTCCTGCGCCAGCCCAAATCCCGCACAATGTCCACCCGGTCAGTCAGGAGGTTCAGGCGGATCGCCCCGCGCAGGAGAGGATCATGGCAGAACACCGTCCGGCAGTTGCCGATGGTGTTGGCGGGCTGGCCTTTCTCGGTGACGGAGAGACTTTCCCGCACCTCGTCAACGCTCTGCTCCGGCGCTAAGGCTTCGGCTGCGCTCATGGCGGCCTGCCGGGTGGCTAGCGGTAAACTCTGATATTCGCTGCTCAATCTTCCTCACCTCTTTTCCATACTCAGCGACTACGCAGGCCCGTTCCTCCATGCTGCCGGACAGGAGAATGTCCAGCAGATACTCCGTGTACGGTTTCTTTTGCAGGGCCTCCACGAACAGCGGGTTCCATGCTTCCTCTGGCGTCTGCGGGGCGTATTCCTGTTCCCAGCGTTCCAGCAGATGCAGGTAATCGCACAATACCCAGAAACATTTCTGCTCCGCCTGCCGGTAGCGTAGTTCCTCGCTGATTTTTCGCTTGACCGGCCTCCTGCGGGGCGGGTCATGGCCTTTGGCGTCATAGCGGACAGAGAAATCCTCCGCCAGCTTCAGAGCCGCTTCCTTACTGCTCAGCCCGAACAGGCGGGCGGTAAAATCAATCACATCCCCATCTGCCTGACAGCCGAAGCAGTGGAACCGGCGGTCAACCTTCATACTGGGATGTTTGTCATCATGGAAGGGACAGCAGGCCATCCCATTTCTGCCTACCGGAACCCCATAAATTTCCGCAGCCTGCCTGGTGGTGACAGACTCCTTCACCGCTTCAAACACATTCGATTTTCTCACCTCCAGACAGAAAAAAAGCACCCGGTTTCCGCAGAAAATCAGATGCCTCATAACTCCATATCTTTCTTTTTGGTCGGGGCAATACGCCCCTCACGTTCCCAACGCTCCCGGTTTTTCCGGTCAGCGTTCGCCTTGCCTTTTGCCAGCTTCTCCCGGATGGATCCCCTTGCCTTCTCCTTGATCTGCTCCTTACCGGCCTTCTTGACCTCCGGCTGCATAAGCGTTTTCTGGATTTTTGCCAGGGCGTTCTGCATGACCCGCTTGATTTTGGTAATCACTCCATCCAGACGGGCGGCAGCGTAGTCACGCTCCTTCTGCGGGGCCTTCCGCTCCGGCGAAAGCACCCACTTTTTCGTTTCCTCCACCAGACGAATATCTTCCTTGTGCGTCTCCTGCCGGACAGTATCGGTCACGACCTCCACCGCCTTGTCGTATGCCACATCGGAAACATCATCCAGCAGCGTCTCTACGTCCTCGATTTTGAGCGTCAGTTCTTCCAGCTTCTGCTCCTGCGCCGCCAGCTGCTCCTTCTGTTTCATCAGGATATAATCCTGTTTTTCCAGATAGTCCCGCCCGCCGTAGGACGGCTCCTGATCCAGATGCAGCCCATGCCGTCTGGCGATGTCAAACAGAATCGTCCGGCAGACCGCATCAAAGGTCTGCTTGCGGTTGTTGTTCCGGCCTTTGGGCTTTTCAGGGTTTGGGAGAGGGATGCCCAGTTCTTCCAGCGCCTTTTCCTGCTGGGGACACAGTTCCCCGTAGCGGTTCTCACAATCAAAGACGTGCCGCTCATGGATGTGGGGCGTCCCTTCGTCCAGATGGAGCGCCCAATCTAAGATGTGGATATGGGAACCGAAGCGGCGCTCAAATTCCTCATAAAACTCATTGACGATGGAAAAGAGCGTATCCGGCGTGACGGATTCTCCCATCGTGCCGATCTGGTAGATGCTTTCCTCCGGGCAGGTCTTGTTGTTTTTCAGCAAGTCCTCCACGGTGCGGTTGCGCTCCGTGTGCCGGGTTTTCTCATTCCGGGCGTTCTGGGCCTCCACATGGCCGCCGTAATGCTCGTAGTAGTACATCCGCTCGATTTCCTCAAAGCTGAAATCCGGCTGCTCCGGGTTCTCCCGGAACTCGTGTGTCGTGAAGCCCCGGTAGCAGTCCCAGTAGACATTCCGCCTTGCCCGTTCTGCGTCAATGTGTTCGCTGTTCTCCACATCGAACCGGCGGTCATTGTGGCGGGGATTGTAGGTGCCATGCTTGCCGGAGCGCCCGTTGTGTCGTGTCAGTTTCAAACAATTTCCCTCCTTCCTGCGAAGATGCTGCGGGGCCGGGGAAGGGCGGCGAAGCCGCAAATCCTGCGAAAGTCTGCGTCAGGTAATACCCAGTACGAGTTGACGCAGGCATCAACTCTCCCTGGGCAAGGCGTTTCACCCTTGACCCGATGGGGCGGCTGCCCTCAACCCGCCAAGGCACTTCGTCCTTGACCCGATAATGGCTGCCGCCCTTAACCTGCCAATGGGCGTTGCCCCTTGACCCCAGCAGTGCGCTGCCGCCCCTGCACCCCGGCACAAAGGGCTGGCTGCCCTCTGTACTCCCGCACCGGCGAAGCTGGCTTCCACCGCAGAAGCGGTGTTTGCCAGTTTCACCGGCTCCGTATCCGCACATTTGCGCCCATAGGCGGGAAGTGGATACGGAATACGCCTGCGGGGATTGCCGGTCAAAACACCGGGTGCAGACCCGGCATTTTGACCGTAATCGCCCAGATTTCAGGCGATTTTTTCTTCCGCCCCTACCACCTGAAAGCCATGCTCCTTTGCGTACTCCCTTGCGGCGGCTTTCCGTTCCTCGCTGTACGGCGGCACCAGCCGGATCGACAGCCGGGACTTGTCCAGCACATAGGTCACGCTGCCCTCCGGCGTGCTGCGCTCCAACCGGCACAGCAGAGGGTATTTCCGGCTGAAATCAGCCAGCCTGCGCTTCAAACTGGCGTTGAAGGTGTAGACACTGGCAAGGTTCTCCGCCTCGTTCCAGTTGATGATGGTTTCTTTCTCATACTTAGACAGCTTCCTCATACAAATCCTCCTCATAATCAGTGTAAGATTTCAGCACACGCAGGCTGCGCTTGAGACGGCGGTACTCGTCCATCTCCATCCGCAGATGGTGGTAAAAATCCTCGTACCAGCTTTCATCCACCTCCGTCTCCACCTTCCGGGCCAGCCCCAGCATCCGGCGTTTGGCCTCCGGGTCAACCGTCAGGGCCGTCAGCCATTTCAGCCGTGTCACCGTATTGTGGTGGCTGGGACAGCCGTAAGCGTAGAGAATCTTCTTTTCTTTCATACTCAGTGTCATAATGATTTCCTCCATTTCTTTGCTGCGGGACCATGCGCCCCGCATGATTGATAAACTTGTTTCTGTCTGCCGGTCTGCCTGCAAGCCGCTCCTGCCCGGAATTTCTCCCGGCGTATCGGCCTCTTTGGTGCGCTCGATTTCTGTCCTGGCGTCACTTCCCCGGAGGCCATACCCCTTGCAGCCGGTCATTCGATTTTCAAGGTTCTGTGCCTGTCTGCAAGAACCAGTTTACCGAAAAAAGAGGCCCTTCCCCGTATATCCAAAACGTCGGAAAAACGCTTGAAATCCGCATATTTCCACGCTTATGGAATCGTGCTATAATGGATGTAATCACTGAAAAACGATAAGGAGAGAGGGGGCATTGGATGTACGCAAAGCTATCAATCCCGGAGCGGCTCAAAGACCTGCGGGTGGTGGACAAGCACCTGACGCTGGAACAACTGGCAGAGCAGACCGGCCTGTCTAAATCCGCGCTGGGAAAATATGAAAGCGATGACTACAAGGACATCAGTCCGTTTGCGATTGCAACGCTGGCAGAGTTTTACGGTGTGTCCACTGACTATCTGATGGGGCTGACGGAAAATAAAAATCACCCAAACACAGAACTTCAATCTCTGCATCTGAGTGATGATATGGTGGAACTTTTGAGCAGCGGCAAGATTAACAACCGGCTTCTCTGTGAACTGGCTACCCACCCAAATTTCCGGCGGCTGATGATAGATATGGAAATCTGTATCGACCAGATCGCCAATATGCGGGTGGAGCAGATGAATCTGGTGTTGGAGGCCACCCGGCAGACCGTCATGAGCAAGTATGAACCCGGAGAAGATGACCTCTATATGCGGACGCTGGAACTGGGGCAGGTGCAGGAAAGCGATTTTTACAGCCACGTTATGCACGATGATCTGGACAGCATCGTCCGGGACATCCGGGAAGCACACCGCAAGGACAAAACCACCGCCGACCCGCAGCCCACGCTGGATGATGTGAAGGAAAAATTTGAGCAGGCCATAGGGCAGGGCAGCGATACAGAAATGCTGATCCACGAGTTCTGCGATAAGTTGCAGATACCCTTTGAGAAGATTTCCTCGGAGGACTTCTCGGCGTTCCTGCGGATACTGAGCCTGTCCAAGCTGCTCAAAAATCCCAATAACATGAGGGGAAAGGCCAGCCCCATCCCACTCAACCGCAAGGCCAGACGTAAGCGGAAGTAAAATTTCCATATCCGGGAGCGGCAAAAAAGCCATCCGCCGGTTGATTGGCAAATGGCTTTCGTAAAGCTGCATTCTGTTGTGGTGGTTGTTCCCAGTTTGGGAACAACCTCTATTGAAGATGCTATTCTTTGTCTTTTTGAGACACCTGCGCATGGGCTTCCTGCTGGACAAGCAGCCCCGCCGAAAAGCCGTATTTGAAGTGGCTTTCGTTTTCCTCACACTGAGCGATTGCCACCTGCTCCCGCAGTTCTTCAACCAGTGCATAGTCTTCTTTGCTCAGGCGCTCAGATAAGGTGTCCATCAGGGCGGCGCTGGCTTTGACTGCCTGCTTGAACCTCGGTGAATCAGCGACCACCGTTTCACAGGGATAAAATCTGCCGTTATACATTTCTTCCAGAATCATGCGTCCACCTCCCTCAGACAAAAATCATCTCAAACAGGATGATTTCCTCTGCCCGGCTGCGGATACTGTTCATGCCCCCGACCCACGCAAGCTGGTCACGGGCTTTCAGTTCCTCGGTGACACCCTCTGCCTCCTGCATCTGCGAGACGATACACGCCAGCCGGTCAGCGGCCTGTTCGTTCAGGTCAGCAAGATATGTCCAGAGTTTTCCCGACAGAAGCAGTGCATTGTACTGGCCGGGCCGGTGTTCTTGCAGAAACGCTTTGTGCATCCGGCCCCATCGACCAATAGGGCAGCTTTCCTCCGGCAGCCTCAAATCGGAGATGTAGTAGTCTCCTACCAGCGTGTAGTTGATGCCGTTTTGATGGATTTTCTTTGGTAAATGCTCCATGTTCGACCTCCTGTATTCAGTTTTTTCAGAATCCAGTTGATCGTGTCCCTGTTCATGATAAATTCAAGGCAACTGAACTCTTCACGAACAAGTATGGCATATCTTTTCCGGTTTTCTGGTAATTTAGTCCATAAGACCGGCTCTGTCCTCTGGTGTCCGAGGTATTATAAAGATCGATCGTTTCTTTCCCCAGAGTTTCCGAGATTTCTTTCAGGGTAGAGCTTTCTTTTCCGCCGAGAAACAACATGGTGTCGCAGTTGCCGAGAATTGTTTCGGCAGCGTCTTTATAGATCGTTTTCAACTGACTCTGTGACTGGAGGATAATTGATGCAGAGATTTCCCTGCTTCGGATCGTAGCAATAAGCTTGTCAAATTTAGGAATCTGCCCGATATTGCTGAACTCATCCAGCAAAAGCCGTACATGATAAGGAAGCCTGCCCCCGTAAACATCATCCGCTTTGTCACACAACAGATTAAAAAGCTGTGTATACATGATTGCCACAATAAAATTAAAGGTATCATCCGTGTCAGAAATAATGACAAACATGGCGGTCTTTCTGTCTCCCAGCTTGTCCAGTTCCAGTTCATCGTAACTGGTAAGTTCCCGTAGCTCGGCAATATCGAAAGGAGCTAACCTGGCGCCGCAGGAAATCAGAATGGACTTCGCTGTCTTTCCGGCAGCCAGCTTATATTTCCGGTACTGCCTTACGGCAAAATGTTCAGGATTTTCTGCTTCCAGTTCCTCAAACAGTTCATCCACTGCATTTTTAAAATCTTCATCCTCTTCCCGTGTCTCACTGGCATTGATAAATTCCAGCAATGTAGAAAAATTCTGTTCTTCTTCCGGAGCCTCATACCAGATATATCCGATCAGGGCCGTATACAAAAGCCTCTCTGCTTTGACCCAGAAATCCTCTGTTGCTTTTTCTCCTTCTCCCTTTGTATTCGCAATGATCGTATTCACCAGCTTCAGGACATCCCTCTCCGAGCGGATATAGTGGAATGGATTAAAGTGCATGGATTTACTGAAATTAATGGTGTTCAGCACCTTGATCTGATATCCGTGGTTCACCAGCATCCGACCGCATTCCACGATGATCGTGCCTTTGGGGTCTGTAACTACATAGGAAACATGATCTGTCATCTGCATCAGCTGTGGCTTCACATAGAATCGGGTCTTCCCGGATCCGGAGCCTCCGATCACGATGACATTTTTATTTCTGGCATATTTGGGAAGTTTTGGCCGGCTGTTCATAGTCAGCCTTTCTGTCTGGGTCAGGATGATATTATTTTCAAATACAGGATCCATAAAAGGCTCAATGTCTTTTGCAGTCCCCCATCTGGCTGATCCATACTCCTCCCCCTGCCGGAACTTCTTTGCATTCTTGCCCCGATAGACGACTATGAGCTTTAAAAGTACAGCCGCAGCTGCCCCCGCCAACAGATCATACAAGTGAATGCTGGGAAGCCAGGATACAAACGCCAGTTTAAAATTCGATAACATCACGCCCATACGTACAATCCAGCTATCTCCCGTACAATGACGGAAAAGCCATGCTCCCTTATCCACGATATAAAAGCAGATCACATAAGGAAAATTCGAAAGGAGCAGTTTTTTTATCTGTATGTTTTTCATCGCTCCTGTCCTCTGTCTTTCTGCCTGGTCTTTACACGTTCCCGATGCTTTGCTGTCCTCTGAATAGCTTTCTGGAGCTTTTTCCTGACAGAAGGTCTTCTGGATTTCTTCATCGCAACCCCGGCATACTCCCGAAAGGCTGCAGTCATCACATCTACATCCTTTGCACGGAAGAACACCATATATCTGGGCGGTGAAACGCTGTTATCTCTTTTCAGGCTGTAATCAATACCATATTTTCTCGCAACCCTGTCAAATGAACGGATATTCTGATTCGTTATCAGAATGTTTGACAGCTGGGCGCCTTTTGCCATCAACTGTTTCATTGTCTGTTTCCCATGAGGCACTTTCTTCTGCTGATGTTTCTGTTCTTTTATTCTTCCTTTCTCCTGAGCCCTGCCTCTTTTTGCAGCCTGCCTGACCTGTACCTTATTCTGCTTCGCACGGTCTCTGTCGTTCAAATACTTCCGCAGTGCTGCTTTCAGAACTCCTGCTGTCATCCTGGTGCACTGAACACACAGGCTGATCGTTTTCTCATTTACTTCATCCTGCAAATTTTCACCTCACTTTCCGGGAATTCATTTCCCGATATAAAACTGCAATACAGTAACCGATGCACGGCATATGTTTTCCATAAGGACAGCCTTTACAGCGTCCCGGTTCGCGGGGCAATTCTCTTTTTTTGATTTCTGATGCCAGATAATGGCACTGTTTTTCCTTACATCCTCCTTTTCCCCACCAGTAACAATATCTGCAGGACCATGGCTTGTCCTTCTGATACTTCTGCCCCGGAATTGCCGCTTTCGGATCGATCACTAATTTCTTATTTCCCATAATCCTGTATCCTTTTCTGTTCCATAAAAGGGCGCCCACATATTTCAGTGAACGCCCGTTTCCAACTTCTTATTTCCTTTTTCTTCTTAAAACAACTGCCACAACAGATCCGCAAAGCCCCAGACCAAACAATGCAGACCATAGCAGAATGTTTGTATGGTCTCCGGTCTGCGGGGCATCCACGGATGTGGTGTCCTGAGGCGTCTCCGGTGTTTCTTTCGGCTCTGCCTCATCTTTCATGATAACTTTCTGGATCTCACCGGTATCTTTTACCTCAAACGCTACATCCTCTGCGACCAGATAGCCTTCCGGTGCGGATTCTTCATGAAGTGTGTACTTTCCAATCGGAAGCATCTCGATATAGTGCGGTTCCTCCGTGGAAGTCCAACTCTCCACCACTTCTCCATTCTCGTCCAGGATGGTCAGCTTCGCTCCCGGCAGCTCTTCTCCGACAATATCCGTCTTAGAGATTTCCACCTTTGTCACATCGTCTTTCATTTCGATCTTCTGGACTTCTGCGGTGTCCTCCACGGTAAACTGGATACTCTCCGCTGTCACATATCCAGGAGCCGGAAGCACTTCCGTCATCGTGTAGGTCTGTCCAACCACCAGCTCTTTTATGATATGGGGCTCTTTGCCGGATACCCATTCATCCACGATTTCTCCGTTTTCATCCGTTACCGTCAGCTTTGCTCCCTCAATCTCCTCCCCGGTAGTCAGGGAAGTTTTGGTAAATTCAAAGACTGTCGGTTCATCCTCAAAGGTAAATTCATACGAAACTGTCGCTTTGCCGGAAGATTCCGCTGTAAAAGTAAACTCCTGCACCTCATCTGTGGTGGCAAATCCCGGAGCCGGAGAAGTCTCTTTCACCGTATAGGAAAATCCAATGGGAAGATCCGCCTCAAAGGTCAGTTTTCCATCCTCGCCGGTTGCCTTTTCCTCGATCACGGTTCCCGCTTCCAGAACCACATCTCCATCTTTATTGGTAATATCCTCTTTTGCGGAAAGTGCAAACACAGCCCCCTCCAGTACCCGGTCAGAATCCTTCTCTTTCTTCAAAACAGAGACTTCCACTTTCTGGCGGTTATTCTGCCAGTCTCCAGACCAGGTAACTTCTGCAGTATCCTGATCCACATAGGTCAGATCGATCTCCCGGATCTCCCCGTCCAGCACATAGCCCTCCGCCGTCTCTTTTTCTTTTACATAGTATCTTCCAAGTGGAAGGTCAGAGAGCTTTGCAATGCCTGTCTCATCTGTGGTAATCGTGGCGATCAGCTCGTCCTTTTTGTAATAGTCCTCACTTTCGCCGTCTGCCGCCTGGATGTCTTCCAGTGCGTATACCTCAAAGGTTACATCTTTCAGAGTGCCGGTAATATACTCGAAGATGTTGCTGATCCAGCCGCCAATGGTATCGGCCAGTGTCACGTCCTCCAGAAACTCACCTTTCTTGTTGATGATCAGCGTTCCTGTTGGTACATCATCTTTCATTTCCACTTTCTGGATCTCCGCTGTGTCTTTCACAGTAAAAGTCACTTCTTCTGCTTTCAGATAGCCATAGGGAGCCCGTTCTTCCCGAAGTGTATAAGTCTCGCCCACCGTCAGCCGTTCAATCAGATGTTCCTCCCCTTTTACGGAAGTCCAACTGTCAACCACATTTCCGTCTTTATCCAGGACAGTCAGCTTTGCGCCCTCCAGCTCCACGCCGGTTGTGAGATCAGTCTTTTTCACGGAAATCTTTGTCGGCTCGTTTTCATATTCAGAGGACAGTTCCACCACCGGGATTCCCTGCCCCTGATACTCTGCAGTTACTTCTACAACTTTATCGGAAGAAACATATCCATCCGGAGCCGCTTTTTCTCTGATATAGTAACGTCCAAAAGGAAGGTCATTCATAAAGACCGCTTTCCCGTTTTCATCAGACAATGCCTTACTGATCAGCGTGTCGGCTTTCACAAGTACCTCGCCATGCGCCAGAATATCCTCTTTGGCATACAGTCCAAACACAGTGCCTGGGACTGTAGCCTGTGTTTCAGCATCCTTTTTCACTACGGATACTTCCACTTTCTGACGGTCATTCTGGAAAACTGCTTCCTGCTCGATCACAGGTGTCTCCTGATCCTTATAGGTAAAGGTCACTGTCTGTACTTCCTCGTCCAGCACAAAGCCTTCCGGGGCTGTCACTTCCATGATCTTGTAACTTCCAAGAGGAAGATCAGAAAGATATGCTTCCCCGTTTTCATCCGTAGTCACAGTTCCCACCAGCTCGCCGGCAGCGTATTCTAAAATACGGTTCCCCTCTGCGTCTTTCTGGAAATCAGCGGTATAAATATCCTCCGCAGCGGAAACCTCAAAGACTGCACCTGCCAGGTTTTCTGTCTGATAGACAAAATCCTTGCTGAAACCGTCCAGCACTTCGCCCTGCTTTACGATCTTTAGCTGTCCTTTGACCGGATGATTCTCATAGACCACTTCAATGATCACATCCCCGGAAACACTGTCCACCTGGTAAGCGGTATCGGAATCCACGGCAATCTCATAGTAATTCTCATTCAGCGTATATCCGTAAGGCGCTGTGACTTCCTCAATCCGGTAATGCCCGATTGCAAGATTCTGCGGCAGAATCAGATAGCCTTCCTCGTCCGTAAAGAAAGAGGTATGAACCTCCGTTGTCGGATAAGTCGTCACCTGCTCAACGTATTCTTTATTGTCCAGGTCATAGATCCGGAACTCCGTGCATTCCTGCAGTACCGGCTTTTTCGTCTCATCATCCTGCTTGATGATTTTCAGCTTCGCTTCAAATTCTTCATCCAGAAGCACTCTCCATACCTGGGGCGTGTTCTGATTATGCTCTGTGATCCGCACGATAAAATCGTCCACTGGCTTGTAGTTGTGGGGCGTGGTTGTCTCACGGACAAGGTATGTGCCATAAGGAAGAGCAATACTGCAGGCATGTCCTTTCTCGTCCGTAAACATCTCTGTCGCTCCATTCTCCCCGATCACCACCGGTTCTGCGGAATCAAAATCATAGCTGCCATCTTCTTTTACCGTCAGATCAGAAAGAAGATATGCTGTAAATCCGGCACCGGAAAGCAGATCGGCGTCCGTCTCCCCGTTATTAGCTGCTTTGATAATCTCAAAGGGCTGCTTCTTTACCTGTTCCAGTGAAACGCACTCCCGCTCCACGGTTGCTGTCAAATCTCCTTCATAGCTGCACACCAGGTCATGTTCCTGCTCATCTGCCAGATACCCGACCGGAGGCGTGATCTCTTTTATAAAATACTCTCCAAGATAAAGATTCTCTACAGACGCTTCCCCGTTCTCATCCGTGGTCAGCGTTGACACCCTGTCACCGGCTTTATAGATCACGCCGGTTGCCCCGTCCGGATGGACAATATCCTCACGGGCATACAGGCCATACACCGCATTTTCCAATGTGGCGTCTCCCTGTGGAGCTACCTGGTTCGTCTCTGCGTCTTTTTTCTGCAAGCGGATTGTGGCGTTTACTCTCTCATTGGTAAAGGTATGGGTAAATGTCACTTTCGCTTCGCTGTCATTGGTATAAGAGAACGTAAAGGAATATACATCTGCTTGGTTCCGCACATAACCTTCCGGAGCCTGGATTTCTTTCACATCATAGGAAAATCCTATTGGCAGGTCTGCCGTAAATACGGCTTTTCCATTCTCTCCAGTCACCGCTTTCTCAATCAGCGTTCCCTTAGATACCACAACACTTCCATCTGCATTTTTAATTTCGCTTCCCGCATACAGGCCAAACACGCCGCCATCCAGAGGATTTAAGGTGTCCTTGTCCTTTTTCAGCACGGAAACTTCCGCTTTCTGCCGGTCATTGACAAAGGTACTCTCGCTGAATACCGTCTCCACGTTCTGTCCGGCATAGGACAGCGTGACTGTCTTTTCCTCCCCGGCATTATAAAAATTCTCCGGAGCCTGCACTTCTTTAATGGTGTAGGTCCCAAGGTGAAGATTTTTCAACACGGTGGCTCCATTGGAATCTGTTGTCAGGTTCGCTTTTACCAAATCCCCTTTACTGTAGACTTTTGCGCCGTAGGCAGTTATAATATCCGCTCCCGCATAAACGTTATAGACAGCGCCCTCCTGCCTGCGGTTCTCATAGCGGAAGGTGACGCCATCTTCTGTCACATCCGCACCGGTCAATACCTGTCCATCCTTATAGATTGTAAGTTCTCCCATCTGCTCCTGATCCGGAACAGTAACGGAAGTTGTCTCATTCGCCACAAGGTTTACGTTATAAGCAGACACATTGATCCGGTAACCAGATGGAGCTGTGATCTCTTTCAGGTACACCGTATCCTGAGTCTTTACAATCTCTGCTACAGCAGATCCATTCTGGTCCGTAGCCGGCATTTCTGTAATCAGTTCTGAACAGTCCTTATCACTGTATATGCCAAACACTGCTCCGGATAATTTTGCGTTCTCATGATTGGAGTCCACTTTGATGACCTCTACCTTTGCCAGTTCCAGCCATTTCACCGAAAAACTTACATACTTTTCATCCTCTACGCCCTCGCCGAATACAAGGGCAAGATCCTGATGCTCACTCCCGGTTGTGATCTTATAGGCAGAGTAGTCTTTTGTAATACTTCCCTGCATCTTTGCCGACCACGATCCGGACACGTCTTTTGTCTGGGTGAGCGGTGCGGTCAGATAAAACTTTGTACCTCCGGAAATCGTGACATCCGCTCCAGCAGCGCTGACACTGCCTGTACTGATGTTATGAAGTTTCACCCCATCCGGCAGGTTCATAGTGATTGTCTGCTGACTGGATGCATTAAACGTAATATCTTCTGTTCTCTGCTGGTCGCCATCAACATATGCAGTCACTTCCGCATTAGAGAAGGACATTTCTACATCCGGAATATCCGGCTGTCTCACTGCATAATGATACAGTTCCATAGCCAGAGCCTCTCCTGTGCTGTTGGTTCCATAAAACGCATCGCTGCTCCCATTTGCATATGACGCCGCCAGATGCGTTACAATAAACCGTTTCCCCGCAGAAAAATCCTGATGGTAATTATTAAAGAAATATGCTGATCCCGCTGCTTCTGTTCCATAATAGCAGACCTTTGCCAGTTCTTTATTCCCTTCCAGCTTTGTGATCTGATATGTGCCGCTTCCCGGTCCCGGTTTGGACGGCTGTACGCAATATGCTGTTGCCGTTACATTTCCAAAAGACACAGTAAATGGAGAGGTCAAATAGGAACCAAGTCCATAGTCTGCATAGTAGTACCACGATCCCTGGGTAATAGTGACTGTCTGGGAAGCTCTGGCCGCCCGTGTCATCGGGGCCTTAGCTGTAAAAGTTACACTTTCTCCCTGATCAAGACCCTGAATGTCTACGCCCTGTTCCTCTGCCTGAATGAGAACTTCTCCCAGAGACAGACCGGTTTCCTCATCTACGATTTTCTGTCCTTCCGTACTTTCAATCGCTTCATCCAATGCTTCCTCAGAAAGCATATCGCCCTTGTCCGGTACATCCTCTGCTTCTGTCTGACCTACCTGATCTGATTCCGTGTCTGATAGCTCCTCTTCACTGTCAGAAGTTTCTCCATTCCCTGAGTCATCATCAGAAGAACTGTCTGTGTTGGCTGTACTTTCTGCTTCCGTCTGTACCTCTTTTACAAGGATGTTCCTGCTGATCTGATAGACCGGATGGCCGGTTGTCTGCGGTTCCACATAATAGACCGCCTGGTAGGTATCCTCATGATCTGTACTAAAGGAATTTCCACTCTCATTCTCTGCATCATGGAACGTCACTTTTACCTTACTGTCATCCGGGATCTCAATCCCGGAAAAATCAGAAGTAATATCAAAGGAAGAACCAACCGTAATCTCATAATCGTTTGCTGTAACGACCTCGTCCGGATCCAGCTGATCTTTGATCTCCTCATAATAAGGGATCTTCTCAGATGCCGGTTCCGCAGCATAGGCAACTGCAGGAGATAATGCCGTGGACAGAAAAGAAATCAGCGCCAGACATCCTGATACCACTCTCTTTGCCATTCTTTTTCTTTTCATCTTCTTAAATCCTTTCTGAAATTTCATTTTTACAGTAACTTTTTTTCATTCGATTTATATTCTGATCGTGCCTTTCATCTCCTCCCTTCCAATATATTTGCACTGCCTGGGACAGTCGGCTTTTATAAATGCCGGGATAACAGTACAAAAATATGGCGGTATCTATTCCTTTGGAAACAAACACCGCCACACTGTTTCTACTGTCATCATCTTTATGAATCAGACAATTATTTTTGATTTAAGATTTGAGCATTTTCCTGTTTTCTTTCTCAGATCCGTTCCTGTCCCGGGTTCCAATATTTCCGGAACGTTTTCTCTGACAAGACACGCAGGATGCATATTCAGGTCAGGTATCACTCTGAGCAGGGTATTCACTTATCAAGGTGCCTGAGAGTTTTTAACCCCCTCACCTTTCAGAAGTGACCTATACCCTTTTACAAGGTGAACCTAAAAATTTTTTAATTATTTCTTTCCTGATGCACATATTCAGATAAAATTTTTAACACCCGTCTGATCATATCTGAAACACTCTGCTGCGATACACCGAAATGATCTGCAATATCCTGCTGTCTCCACTGCTCAAAATAAAAAAGATAGACAATATCCCTCTGACGTTCATTGAGTTTTTCCATCATTCTTTTGATAAGATCATCTTTGGCCATACTTTCCAGAATATCTTCTTCATCATTTCCTATCTCACCGCACTCCTCGACCAGACGGTCATACGAACATACCTTATGATTAGATTTAATTCTTTCCTGATTTCGTTCCAACCGGTCTTCCGCTTCCATGATCAAACGGACATACCAGTTTTCATTATCAAAAAATGAAGACTCATATATTTGAGCGGCATCCTTTACTGACTCATAACCATAAGTCCCACAATCTTCAATAGAGAAGACGGTATAATGCTTTCCTGCCCGGTAAAGAACAAAGCCATTCGCATACACGCTGATTGCTGTTTCCCGTGAAAGAATTTCCTTTACGATCACTTCTTCTCCAGATTCCATTAGTTGTCTCGCAGTTGGAACCCTCCCGTTGCTCTCTGTAAGATTTACCATTTTTCTTAACTCTTTTAATGTCATCATATGGACCACCTTTCTGCCTTGCGGCTGCGGGTGGTCCTGGGTACAGATTTTGCTTCAATTACGTTTTTGTAAATTCAGGCACTACAATAAGCCCTGGACTCACCCGTTTTTTTTGAACGGGAGCCCAAGGCTCCAGATTTATCCCTCTACTAATACAGACAGAGACGGGATATTTTACAATGCGAAAAATATTTTTTATTCTAAATTTCCAATCACATCACCACCTTTCTCTACAGCTCTTTATAGAATAAAAGGTTTTTAGGAAGCGGTATTTTTGCAAAGATTGATTTCTAACAAAAAAACCCGGCAAAACATATGACGATTGAAATTACGCAGATAAACTGCTTCTCAACCGTAAATGTTTTGCCGGGCTCTTAGTGATTCCAGTCAGGTTCAGCTCCTTGACAAACTCTTGATATCTGCCGCTGTCTTGATGGTTCCAGCCAAATTCACAGCCTGAACAGATATCTCATCCTATTTAATTTTTCTTACCGGATCCGGTCCTGAAACTCTGTGCATAAACCCTCATTCGGGCTTTCAGCTGTTCATCTCTGATGATCATAGGCCGGACAGATACGATATCATCCTTTACCAATACTTCCAGTGTGCTCTTACATTTTTTACAATCCACCTCCGAATCACATTGGGAACTCTTCTCAAGAAAAGCTCCGCATACAGGGCAGTGAACGTGCCATTTATAATTATCTGATCCCATAGGTTCCTCCTTCAAGCAATAAGAATTTCATTTATTACTCAACGGATCAAAGGGAAATCAAATCCGCCTGATGAGCTTCATGCCGCCCATTCCGAATAGCGCCAAAGCTGCGCGGACGTACATGATATCACAATTACAGATTTGCTTTGTAAATCTGCTGCATTCGCAGGACGTCTTTTCCGGCTCCCACTCACCGGCAGGCTCATCCTGTTTCCTGCAATCTTTAACATGGTGTCTCTAGCATTTCAAAACAGTCTCCGGACAGATCATAGAGATCCTGGATCTTTATTTCTGCATCTCCTATCCGCAGATGGATCATCGGATCATAAAAATCAACGATCCCCTCTGCCGTACGATGCTGCCCAGTTCCCGGATACATCCTGCTTTCCTGATAATATACTGCCCGGATGTTCATACCCGGCTTCAGTAATTTCAGTTTCATATCCAGTTCATTTTTCTTTTCATCCGGTAAAATTCTTTTTGGCTCATAAATTATCTCCTTTTCCTTTACACTCTCTTCAAAACCTTTTAATGCCGCAAAAGGAGCAAACTGCTTTGCCCGCCGTTCCACGGCCATTGGATATCTTTTCGACAGAGGTCTTGGTAAATATAAGATCTTCTGATATGCCGCCGTCAACATCAAATCATCTCCCCTATTTTCTGTGGCCGCCGATCTGATTATTGCGTTCCCTGTATGTAGAGCAGTCTAACAGGTTTGCTCCCCGCATGATCGCATTTTTCCCATAACGCCTTTTCACCTCCAGCACAGCTTTCTGCAGATTTTTTTCTTTTTCCTGTGAATATGGATCCGAAAACAGATCGTATTGAATATAACTCTCAGGAACAACTTTATTCGCGCAGATCTCAATCCGCCTGATTCCTGTATGTCGGTCTGTGATCTGCCTGTACAGATTTTCTACTGCACAGATAATCCTTTTGGAGCTATTAGTAGCATCCGGAAATTTCGCTGTTCCCCTGGATGGCTCCAGTCCATAACGGTGGTCATATGCGATCCACAGCGTCACAGAATTTGTAACAAGCCCCTTTTGTACAAGATCCAGAACCAGTACGTCCGTCATTTCTTTCGCAACAACGACTGCCTCTTCATACCCATAATTTCGCATCAGTACCTGTCCGTTAGATAAGCTGTGGTCTTCTGTATGATAATTCTTGATATCTCTCATCCTGCAGGACTCACATCCCCAGGCATGATCGATCAGAAGCTCCGCATCAATGCCGAATATCTTAAAGAGAAGATCTTCTGAGGTAATCGATGCAAGAGCGATATCACCCATCGTATGGATCCCATATCCAGAAAGTTTCTTCTCTGTCCTGGATCCGATCATCCAGAAATCACGGAGGGGCTGATGATCCCAGAGCTTTTCCCGATAGGAAATCTCATTCAGAATGCCGATATGGTCATCCACATGTTTTGCTACGATATCCATTGCAATCTTAGCAAGATAAAGATTTGTTCCCACCCCGGCAGTAGCCGTAATTCCAGTTTCATCCATCACTGCTCTCATCAATTCCACTGCCATCTCTTTTGGTGTCATATGATATAGATGAAGATATTCCGTGACGTCAATAAAACATTCATCCACACTGTACACATGGATATCTTCCCGGGAAACATACCTGAGATAAATGCTGTAAATCTTTGCGGAGTAATCCAGATAGAGCTGCATTCTCGGCATAGCAGTGATATACTCGATGTTTTTCGGGATTTCATGGATCCTGCACCGGTTCTTTACCCCAAGGCTTTTCATTGCCGGAGTAATAGCAAGACATATCGTGGATTTGGACCGTGTCGGATCTGCCACAACCAGGTTTGTTTTAAATGGATCCAGCCCTCTTTCCGAACATTCAACGGAAGCATAAAAAGATTTCAGATCAATACATATATAATAATTCTGACGTTCCATGCTGCCCTTCCTTTCCTATCGGCAATATTCCCAATTGCCTCTTTCTGGTTTTCTGATTGATCTTATATATTTCCTGTCATATCAAAATCGGCAATCTATCCGGTTTTTATTGACAAAACAGGAAATATTGTTTATATTATAGGCAAGTAGTTGCCTTCTTGCTATGGTTTACATTATAGGCAATTGATATCCCATTGTCAAGAGGCAAGATATATAAACAGGTAAGTGTTTTCCTCTTTTGCTCGGGAAGTACACTTTACCCCCAGAATAACCGCTTAGAAAAGAGGTATTGTTATGACTTTCGGTGAAAAAATCAGAAATTTGAGAAAATCAAAGAACATGAATCAAACCCAGCTGGCAAATTCCATAGGCGTTTCCCTTCGTACTATTCGCGGATGGGAAGCAGAAGGGCGCTATCCAAAGCAGCATGATCTTTATCAGAAACTTGCTGACACGCTTGGATGCGATGTTTCATATCTGATGACAGAAGAAGAATCATTCATTACAGAAGCTGCTGAACAGTATGGTTCCAGAGGAGCACGGCAGGCCCAGCAGATCCTAGAACAGGCTGCCGCCATGTTCGCCGGCGGAGAACTGACAGATGAAGATAAAACAGCTTTTATGGACGAGATCCAGACGCTGTATCTGGATTCTAAAAAGAGAGCAAAAAAATTCACTCCAAAAAAATATTTACCGAAGGAGAGCACTCAGGAATAGGCTGTCCGTTTTTTGGGACACACTATTTGATATTGTTATAGATGTAAAAATGTCAACGCTATATTTCTCCAGACATTTTATTTGCATAATGTGGGGTGATTCATTTGGGAAATGATTATATATACAAGAAGACAGAACATCTTGTCCGGAAATTTAAGACCCGCGATCCAATTGAAATATTGAAAGGACTTAATGTCATCGTTGGAGAGTCGTCAAATTATCGGAAGCTCAAAGGATACTGTTTTATGAGCTGCCAGACCATCTATGTGATGCTCAGCAGTTTTCTTTTAGAAGAGGAAAAAAGGATCGTAGCCGCCCATGAACTGGGGCATGTTATCCTTCACCGGACACAGCTTAAAATGGCGCCTATGTCTGACAACAGACTTTACAATATGATTAACGAGACCGAATATCAGGCGAACCTTTTCGCCGCTGATCTCCTGATTGAGGATCAGGATGTAGCGGAACTGTCAAAAAACGAAGATCTGGATTACTTCAGCTTCTGCAGTTCTCTCTATGCGACACCGGAGCTGATGAGTTTCAAACTTTACAGCTTGATGAAAAGAGGACAGGCATATCATATGCCGATGGAGATCAACAGTGGGTTTTTGGCGAAATAGTAATAAAAGCTACCAGTTTTTAGCGACCAGTAGCTTTTTATTATTATGGCTTTCTATATCTCGTTTTTGTAATTGAATTTATAAAAACTCGCTGCTTTTTGTCTTGCTGATATAATTTTGTGAATTGTAGGTCTGCATCCCATTTGTCGACTGCCATTTTGTATGAGGGTAAATTCCTTTTCTGTGCTTTAAAAAATTGTAAATACGATATGATTTGCGAAGCACTGAGGATTTTTTCATCCATAATGTTAGCAAGAATTGTTTGCCTCTGAATATCCGTCAATCCAACTTTTGCTTGTACGTTATAGCCATTTTGCATTAGAACGGATTCACCCTTAATGTCAGCGAACCCATTTATACCAGATTTATAAAACTCTTCTTTTTCAATCATTTTACAAAGAAGAATTCCTTTATTAAATACTCTATCATATTCACTTCTCAATAAAAAATAGCAGCAACATTCTTTACAATATGATGCTGTAACTTTTTCTTCTGTAATGGAACCATCAGGTCTTAGGACTTGGATAATTCCCAGAACTTCTTCTAAATGATGCTTATCAGAAATACATCTAAACACATTTGTTCTAACCACAAAATCTTTTGATGTAATACGATGCACATTTTTAGGAATTTCTCTTTTCTTTTCCTTTTGACGCTTAGTGTCCTCATATTGAATATCTTTAAGAATTTTCCTATACAAAATTTCATATTCTTTGTTTTTATGTGGAACACTGTTATTCCTGCCATCCACGTCTAAAGAGAAATGCACCTTCCATTTATTAAACTCAATCTTACTCCCTATAACTGAAAATACACATTCTTTTCCGTTATAAGACGTAACAAAATCTTGTTCAATATACTGACTTGATTTATTCCATCGTCTTTTCTTCCAGTGCAGTACATTCTTTTGAGATTGTTTTATAAGATCATCCAACAGACTATAGTCATTTTTGCGTTTTGTAAATTCTGCAAAAGCAGCAATATATTCTTTTTTTTGAGCTTTAGAAAACTTTTTCAATTTAGGTCTGTAGTTTTCTAAAAACTTAATTATATTGCCATCTATCTCATAAATGCGCATCTTACGCACTTGATAATATGCTTCTTTGTTTTCTAGGAAAAGTGTTAATATATCTTTATTTTCAGTAATGATGAAATCTGTTAAATGACTTATTTTTATCGGTTCATTCATCACACTTTGATAAATGATTTGCAAATACTTATCATACTTTTCTAAATAATACTCCTTGGGCATTATTTTCCCACTTGAATATTTTTTCAAGAACTCTTTAATGGTTTCAGCTATCTCAAATTTATCTGACTTCAAAAGCGTTTTATAAACATTTCTATCCTCAATAAAAACATCCAGAATATCCATATCGATCTCATCGATAATCTTGTCAGATAACGTGAGAATTGTCTTTTTTTCACCATTTGTAGTTGTAGCCTCAATCAACTTAGAATGAATTTCTTGTTTTATAAGATATGCCGAGCCTCTTGTATGATATCTCTCCTTTATTTCACCAAAGTATTTACCTTTAACTTTAAAACTCTCTAAAAATTCAACCAAATATGGTGAAACGTCAATATATGGGGATTGAACTATTTTATAATAAAAATCTTTATCCAGTAGATAAACATCTAAAATATCTATATCTATATTAGGTATAAGCGCGTTAGAAAAATTATTTATACATATTGTCATTTTCCCTTTTTCTACCGGGAATTGTTTCATTTTTTCAATTAAATGTTGTTTATACGCTATAAGTTCCCGATTCTTTTCATTTTTAAAATATTTTTCATAGCCCTTTATACATTCTAATCTTTCTTGAACATAGTTTTTTTGAGGTGAGGCTGAATATTCCTCCAAATAATTTAGAATATATTTTGAGATTTTGTAATTATCAGAATGTACTATTTCCTGATACTTGCGTCTATCTGTCAAAAAAATATGTACAAGATCTTCTTTTCCATTAACCTTGGTTATCAAGCTACTTATAACAACCGCATCTGCATTTCCCATATATCCAAAATCCTCTGAAATATTCTTACTATTTAAGCCAACTTAGATATTTGCCGCCACCATCTACTTATAAAACAGTACACTCGTGTCGCACATCATGAGTACTATATTATAACCTTATTTTACGCTAATAATATTCGCCTAGCAATACGAAACTATAGCAGTGACAAATGTTGCTTGTGTAAAAGGCTCCTGATTTGCAATGAATCCGGAGCCTTTTAATCATCTACGAATTAAGAATATGTATAGCATCGTGGAATCCCTGAATATATGTCACTTTCCCATGTATCCTGATTTTATTATCCAGTTTTTCCAATAGTTCCTGCACAATATCAGAGTCTCCATCATAAGACAATACCGTTTTTAATTTTTTTGTGCTTTCTATAATATCATGTTCTGCTTTCTGATATTCTTTATCTTTCATCAAGGTCTCTTGTAAATAGGTTGCTTCCTGCATCTTATAAAATTTACTTATAAGATTTTCATTCTCATTTCCCATCGTCATATTGCATCTTTTCAAATCTTTCTCGCACCTGAGATTAGTCACCACATCAAGGACGAGAAGCACGCCTAACTGCAATCCGATTTCTGTATACACACTTGCTGTCTCACTGGAAAGCTCATTAGATAAATCCAGCAATTCTGATGTAGGATTGGAATCATATTTTCTTACTGCTTCCTCAAATTTATTATACAACTCATCCAGTCTCTCCTCATAATCCCTCGTATCCTCGTCTGGTCCCAGCCCAAACAGCAGAAAATCTACAACGCTTCGTATTGTTGCTTTCTCGAATATTTTATGTATATATGGCATAGTATCTCCTTTCACCAAGACAAAAGTCTGTCTGCTACACGCCCTCTCAGCATATCCACAGCCACTTCAATAAAGCAGCCAAAGAACAAAATCAAAAATGCCGCTATCTCAATGCATAAGAGCACTGCCACCTGTATCCAGTCCTGATAACACACTATTGTTCCGATTATCAGAAGAATCAGAAGAAAGCTGAAAATCCCTTTGACAAAACCGTACAAGTTTACCGTCAGCTTAATACAGAGACTGATCAACAGAAGTATAATCCAAACGGGCAGTAATATCAGTTTCTCTATCAGTTTTATAATAATCATTGTTCTGATTTCTCCCTTCTCTTGTCAGGCAAACTGCGGCATATCGTGATTTACCTCTGCCTGGTAGTAGCCATCAATCGTGGCAGGTGCATTGAATAAGGCCGCAAGCATATATTTCTTAATGTTTTTTACCTTTGACGTATTTTTCTTCAGACACTCAATCACATACTCGATATGTGAATATTCCAGCTTTAAAAATTTGCTTTTCACCAGTTCTGCCGGATACCAATTGCTCGCAATCAGGATTTCTTGATTCTGGCACAATACTGTCTCCAGTATCAGTTCATAGATTCCCTGGATCAGATCTTTATCAAGGGGATGACTGATAGTCAATCCATCATAGTCGATATTCTCTTTGATCTGCTCTTCATATGCCTGCATAATCGCCAGACGATCATCTGATCGCACATCAGCAGATCTGATTTGATCTGATTCATTATCATTCTCTTTATTATAACTCAAATTATTATAATTAGAGTTTGATTTGCAAACTTCTTGAAGTTTATTTTCAGGACTTCTTGAAGTTTGATTTTGGGACTTCTTGAAGTTTATTTTACAAACTTCTGTGTCATCCCCTTTTTCATCAGTAGTTTGTATTGTAAACTTCTGTGATTCAATCTGAGGGGTTATAACATCTCTATCAGGGATTACGAATGATTTGACATAGATAATATTTGTCTTTCCAAATCCCTGCCGTTTCTTTTCAATCAGTCCGATCCCTTTTTCCTGATCCAGCTCTTGTAAGGACTTAACAGCTTTATTTCTTCCACAGTTCAGCAACTCCATAATATCCTCAATGGAAAAATAGATATACGCCCGGTTCTGTTCATCAAACCACTGATTTTTAATAGATAATGACATTCTGTCCAGCATCAATCCATAAAGGATTTTCGCATCACTGGAAAGATTTTTAAAATATTCATCCTGAAATAACGCCTTCGGTATTCGATAAAAACTGTACTGATCGGCCTGCGTGCCGTAAAAATAATCAAATGATACTTTTTGTTCCATACACATCCTCCTCTCATCTGTATTCTGTGAAGTTTGATTTTGGCACTTCTGGCCTTTATCATCACAATTTCTTTCATCAGTATTCTTACTCTGTCTGCAATTCTTTCTTCCATTCTTCCAACAGAGAAACAATTATCTCTTCCATCTGCTCCTGGGTATAATCCGGAGGAAAATAATTTTTCAGTTTTTTCTCCGGTAGTGTGACCTTACGCATCTTTCTTTTTGGAGCAATGCAATTATTAAATATGGAGATCATATAATTGTGACCTACATTTTCATCTTCCAGCCGCTTCCTTAAGACAGCAATCTGATTTGGTTTTATAAACCCATTGTCTTTGATATATTCATAAATCCATTTCTGCATTTCCTTATCGATATAAGAAATATCTACAGCCACCGTAAACTGCAGTTTCTTATTATCGACCATATCAAGCAATTCAGGGATAAGTTCGGTAAGACGAATGTAACGCTGTATCTGTTTTGAACTTTCACCCACCTGTTCGGCTAAAATATCTCTTGAGACTGCTCCGGATAAATTCTGGTCATTTTGACCAGAATTATTTTTAGAGGGTCTGCCGGCCTGCCTTTTCATAGCATTTAATTTCATCTTATAAGCAAAGGCTTTTTCGCTCGGCAGAAGCTCTTCTCTTTGAATGTTGGCATCAACCATAGCGATTACCGCTTCATCATCTGTCATATCCCTTACAATCGCCGGAACTGTAGAAAGTCCTGCTTTACGTGCCGCATACATTCTCCGATGACCGGATATCATTTCATAGTGATTTTCTCCCGCCGGACGGAGCAATACAGGTGTAATAACTCCGCTCTCCTTTACACTATTGATCAACTCTTCCATCTTGTCATCAGCTATTACCTTAAAGGGATGGCCTTTAAATGGACTAATTGCTTTTATCTCAATTTCCATTGCAGACTCTTCATTTACAACCCCCAGCAATTCATCAATGCTTGTCAGCTTTATCTTTTCTCCGCTCCTGCTATTTTTCATATTCCAGCACCTCCTGTGTCAGATTTCGGTAAGCTTCGGCAACCTTGCTTTTCGGGCAATGGGAATAGATACTGACTCCCTCCGCACTTGTCTCTGCCGCTTTCACCGACATGGGGATTGCAGTTTCAAATATTGCAATCCGTGATCCATAGGTTTCACGCAGCTTCGCCGTGATATCTTTTGCATAATTGGTCCGGTAATCCACCATAGTAAGAAGGATCCCCTGAATCTCAAGTCCCCGATTCAATCTCTTTTTGACCATCAGTATTGTCTTAATCAGCTGCTGAAGTCCTTTTACCGGCAGATATGCTGCCTGAACAGGGATAAGAACAGAATCTGCAGCAACTAAAGCATTGATTGTCATCATTCCAAGACTCGGCATACAATCAATTAAAATGTAGTCGTATCTTTCTCTCATCATATCGATATAATCCTTTAGGATCAGCTCCCTGCTCATCACATTTCCCATAACAACTTCTAATGCTGAAAGTTCAATATTTCCAGGCATAATATCGATATCTTCCTCATGATGAAGAATGCCTCCAGAGGGGGTGACTTCTTCCTCGTTGATCACTGCTGTTAATATATTTGCCAGCGTGATCGGAATCCCATCGGGTTCCACATATCCGAGACTGGCTGTGAGACTTCCCTGAGGATCTGTATCAACAAGCAGGACCTTTTTCCCTTTTCTTGCAAGTCCAATTCCTAAATTTACCGCTGTTGTTGTTTTGGCGACTCCGCCCTTTTGATTTGCTACCGCAATAACTCTTCCCATTCTTCAGTTCCCCTTTTCACATGGTTTCTCAAATATTCTTCAAAAATGCTCCGCCGTATCAATACCTTTTTCCCAATCTTATAAACAGATCCCGATATATGAGACAGCCTGACAATTGGTTTATAGCCCAATCCGTAATAGTCCATTGCTTGCTGATAACTGACAAATTCCCTCTGCAGGAACGCCAGGTCCTCATCATCGATCAAATTGGAAAACATCCATACTTTTCCATGCATGTTAGTCCTCCTTCTTTGGAGCAGAATTTTCTTCTGTCTCATGAAACCTTTCAAGATATTCATCAAAAATTTCACGGTTAATTAATACAATTCCGTCCATTCTGTAAATTGCTCCTGCAGCATTGGCTAATTCCATTAATTTCTTATGAGACAGACTGTATACAATCTCTGCCTGTTGATACCGGAGAAATTTTCTTCTAAGCCTCCGGGCCGCCTCCATAACTTCACTGCGTTTCTGCTCATTATAGTACATATCTTCTGTTCTCATGAAACAGTCTCCCTTCTTAAATGCGGCCACTACTGCTGTTTATACGTGAGGAATAAAAAAAGAGCACTCTTTGAAATTTTTTCTTTCAAAAAGTGCTCAAATCATCGGTTTCCCGATATGATTCGCAGATAACAACTCTTCACCACGCTTCGTGATACTTCGTGGTTATTTCGAAAATTGTTGTCAAATTGTTGTCAAAATGAATTTTTGCTGTCAAACCTGAAGGTCATTTCTTATCCTTAGTACAGCTTCGCACCCGCCGGGATACTGTCATCCAGCATCAGCAGATTCAGTCCTTCGTGTCCGTCGTACTCATACACCGCACTGATCAGCATACCCTCAGAGTCGATGCCCATCATCTTCCTCGGCGGCAGATTTACAATGGCTACACAGGTCTTTCCGACCAGCTCTTCCGGCTCGTAATACTCGTGTATACCGCTTAAAATCGTGCGTTTCCGGTCTGTTCCGTCGTTCAGTGTGAACTTCAGGAGCTTCTTGGATTTCGGAACTGCCTCGCATGCCTCCACCTTTACAACCCGGAAATCGGATTTGCTGAATGTGTCAAAATCAACGGTATCCTCGAACAGCGGCTCAACTTTCACCTTGGAAAGATCGATCTTCACAGCCGGTTCGGACTCCTCTTTCTTGTCCGTTTTCTTGCCCTCGGCTCCGCCGATGCTCTTCATTGTCGGGAACACCCCTCTGTCCTCTTCATGCGGATTCATCACGCCCCGTAAGGTTGAAAAAGTGCCATTTTTACGAGATTTTTCTAACTTATTGGATTCCATAGTGTGTCCTCCTGTGCCGTCTGGTTCGGGGCAAAAGTTGTAAAAAAGTTGTGGAAAGTTGTATTGGCACGAAATCGGCTCAATATCGGCTTCAAATTGGCACAGTAAATGGCTACATTGTTTTCAAAGACGCCATTGTAAAATTGCCCCATTTGCAGGAAAGCCTGTATGAGTCCCGCGCAGGATTATCTTGCGGATTCATACAGAAACAAGTATAGCATAAGCCTCAAAGATATTCAAGTCAACGGTTTTTTCGTTGGCGAACTCAATTTCATACCTTATATATAAAAAGGAGAAAGCCATGCCAACCTATCAATTACAAATTAAACAGGTGGTGGACTATCCACGCTGCCGGATCTATCGGCAGTTCGTCCGCTTTCTGATGGAGGACCGGAGCATTCGCGTAAGCGGCGGCTCCGGCCTTTTTAATTTTACGGTACTTTGCAGCTACGCAAACTTCCGCACCTCATACCGCCGCATCGACGGCATCAGTTATACCGTCTACCCCGGCGAGTGGGTCTGCACCCTCAAGGAACTGTCCCAATGGTTCCGCACCCGGTTCCAGTGTCAGGCGCTGGCCGTGCTGGAACGGCTGCAGAAGCAGCACCTCATTTCTTTCCAGACCCTGGGCCACGGGAATGTAGTCCGTTATAAAATCTGTGATTGGGCGCGGCATAATACAGTCCTGGAGTACAATGCCCCCTGCCAGAAGGACACCGGCTTTTTCTTCCTGCCGGTTTCTGTTGCCACTGATCTTATCAGTTCAGACCGTTGCTCTGAGATGGACATTGTTCTGGACCTGTGGATCTCCGCCATCTACAACGACAATCAGGTGCAGGGATCAGACCTGGGGCCAGTGGTCTATTTCCGCAACGGCACCGGCAATCCCCTTGTTACCTACACGGAGCTGGCTGCCCGCTGGGGGCTGTCCCGGGCGACAGTCGGCCGTATCCTGAAAAAGCTGGCTGCGCTGGACTACCTCTCCCTCATGTCCTTCCCGGGCCGGCATGGCAGCGTAATCTATCTGCAAAAATATCTGTCCACCATGTTCGAGATCTCGGATGTGATGGTAGATAAAGAGGAGGTCGCTATGACGCTTAACATTCGCCTGGAACTCCCGAAGGAGGACAGCACAGGCCACGATGCCCCTGCCTTGGAGCATGAGGTCATCGTTTCAGATGAACTCGCCAGCGTTTCAAAATCGCACATTGAAATTATCCTTCAGAAAATGGCGCAAATCCTGATGGCACAAGGGATTTCATGCTTTGGCTGCCCGTTCTCTCGCTACAAGTTATATTCCTTATCGGGCGACTGCCGGGAAGATTTACTTCCCCGCGCGCGAGAGCAATCCTTGCTGCGTTTTGGCCTTGCTGTTCTGTGCGGGAACAAGCAGGTCGCCACTTTTGAACTTACACTCTCTCCCTCGGCGGAGAATTGAACAGGAGGTCTTACCATGAAGAAATTTGTTGAAAAAGATGTCGCAGAAAACCCTCTGTACCATGATACCTGGAAACTGCTGAAAAAATACCGCGATGTGGTGTGGAGCTTGGAGATTTCCGTCCAGCATGTGCGGGCCAAGTTCGAGATCGAATACGGCACTTCCATCGAAGAATTTCTGGATTCTGTCTACCTGGCCGGCGCAGACCTGAACGGGAGCGACATTGAGCACCATGCCAAGTGCATTGAGCGCAGCCACAAGATGCTGAAGCTCCTGGATTCGGCAGTCGAATTGCTCCGCACCCGCCATAAGAACGGCGAGGCGTATTACTGGCTGCTGTACTACTCCTTCCTCTCTCCCCAGCAGCTGAAGAATGTGGAGGAAATCATCGAGAACCTGCGCCCGCACATCCGAGACATCTCCTTCCGCACCTACTACCGTAAGCGGCGGGAGGCCATTGAAGCCCTCAGTTCTGTGCTATGGGGCTATACCTCCAAGGACAGTCTGGATGTGCTGGAGCAGTTCTTCCCAGAGCCGAAATCCTCCGAGAAACAGGCGGGCAAGTAATTGGCACAATTCGGGACTGAAATTGGCGCGTTCCTGCCCTTGAGCCGTAAATCCCTATGTGTTAGACTGAATATGCTCAAACTTGCACCCAAAACTGAATACAGGCAGTGAACAGCACCTTTTTCGAGGTGCTTTTTTGCTGCCCAAACGGTCTTTGGCCTGAGAAGGAGTCCACATCTGCACAACGGATGCGGGCTCCTTCTTTGCTTTTTGAGCAATGAACATCACATTTGGATTGGAGGTCCGCAAAATTGAAAAAACTGAGAACACCTCAACAGCAGCGGCGGGAAGATGACAGCAGCCCGCCTCGTCGAGTTTCCATCGGCCGGATCGCCTATACGGCGTTCCTCTGTGTGATGATGGCGATGATGTTCTGTCAGCCGGCATTTGCCGCAACCGATGTTTGGACGAAGGCCAAGGAAATTATGCAGGATGTCTACACGCAGATTCTCGCCATCTCCACCATTGCGGCCATCGTGACCGCCTCGGTGGCGCTTCTGCTTATGAACTTTTCGCGCTCCGGCCGGACAGTCGATGAGAGCCGGGCGTGGCTGAAGCGCATCTGCATTACCTGGGCCGTCCTCAATGGTCTCGGATTCATCATGGCTTATGTGACGCCTCTGTTCTCTGGTGGTCAGTGGACAGGCTGATCGCCGCCGCAATATACCCACTGGAAGGAGGCGTAAGCTATGGGTATCCTGGATGGCATCGTTGAATGGATCGCGGAGCAGGTAATGGCCGGCCTTGACCTGGTGACCACTTCGGTTTTGGGCGCTCTGGGCTGTGACATGGCTGTTTTTCTGCGGTACTTTCCCGCTGCCGAAACGATGTATAGCGTCTTTGTGGCGCTGGCTGTCGGCATTATCCTGCTGAATTGGGTCTGGCAGCTGTTCAAAAACTTCGGCCTGGGTGCAGGAATCGAGGCGGAAGATCCGGTCAAGTTGAGCATCCGGTCGGTCATTTTCATCCTGCTGGCGCTCTTTTCCGATGAAATCGTCAACATCGTCCTGACCATCGGCGGCACGCCGTACCGCTGGATCATGGATTCGGAGCTGCCGCCCCTCAGCTTTGCCGATTTTAACTCGGTCATGCTGGTGATCATCGGCGTCTGTGCCAATGGCGCTGTTGCGCTGATCACCCTGATCCTCGTCATCATCCTGGCCTGGAACTACCTGAAATTGCTGCTGGAGGCGGCGGAACGGTATGTTCTGCTGGGCGTGCTGGTCTATACGGCGCCGGTCGCTTTTTCGATGGGCGCAAGCCAGACCACATCGAACATTTGGAAATCCTGGTGCCGGATGCTGGGCGGGCAGATTTTTCTGCTGCTTATGAATGCCTGGTGCCTGCGCCTGTTCACGAGCATGGTTGGCTCTTTTATTGCCAATCCGCTCTCTTTGTAAGGAGGGGCGCTTTGAAAAAATTCAAGAAAATTTTATTCCTCGCGCTGATGATTGCGACTCTCTCCTGCCTGTTCTGCCAGCCGGCCTTTGCCATCTCTGAGGAAGAAGTGCAAGCCCAGGTGGACGCTGTGGGCAAGGAGGCGGTTTCCGGCAATGTCCTGATCTGGTTCATGTGTGCGATAGGCTTTTTGAAGGTATCGCAGAAAATCGACTCGTTCATGGCAAGCCTGGGTGTCAATGTAGGCCACACCGGCGGCAGTATGCTGGCTGAGGCCATGATTGCGGCCAAGGGCATCGGCGGCTTTAAGAACTTCTCCAGTCACCATTTTGGCGGAGGACGCAGCAGTAACTCTACCCATGTCAATGCCAATGGCGGAGGTGGGAAAAGCGGCGCCGCCGGATTCGGCGCAGGCTTTGCCAGCGGCGGTCTGGCCGGCGTGATTAAGCGGAATGTCACGAACAATGCCGTCAAAACGGCCACAACGCCCTCGGATGCCAAGCCTTCCGGCCTCGGCGGTCTTGTGGGCGGCGCTGCAGGCGGTGTCGGCGGCCACATTTATTCTTCCTCGGTGAGCAAGGGCGGTGATTTCGCCAATCATGTCGTCGGCTCTGTGGCAACCGGGAACATCACCCAAATGGGCACGATCACCGGCGAAAAGGCTGTTGACGCCCTGCACTCCTATATGGGCCACACGGCACTTGGGCCTGGGGCAGAAAATATCCCCACCTACCAGAATGTCGAGATCGGCGGCGGCCGTATCACCGGCACGGAGGTCACGCCGGAATACCCGGAGGGCATTGCCTTCGGTATGTACCATGCAGACCAGTATGTTGCGCCGGAGGGCCAGTACACGACAGTTCACGCCGCAGATGGCACCGCCTGGTATAAGCAGTATGCAGTGGACGCAGTGGACAAGACGCCCTACATGGCCCCGGACGGCTCGATTGCCTACAATGAGTCCATTGTGAAGAAGCTGCCGCCCACCCCCAAACGAAAGGATAAGATCTGATGGCTGAAGAACGCAAGGACAGCTTTGCTGAAACGGTAGACACTGCGGCCTCCGCAGCGCATACGGTCAAGGGCGCTATCAAGGCCGGCAAGGCGATTTCCGGCGCGGCCAAGGGCGCTGCCGCCGGCGGCCCCTATGGGGCTGTGGCCGGGGCAGTCTGGGCCGGGCGCAAGCATATCGGCAAGATCATCGCCGTCATCATCATTCTGCTTTTGCTGCCGGTCCTGTTTGTTTTGATGCTGCCCGGGCTGATTTTCGGCGGTTTGATCAACGCTTTTTCGCCGGCAGACACGGAGCAGCCTGTCCTCAACAGCGAAACTGCAATCGTGGAGAACGCCAACGACATCACTTTTACCATCAACTCTATCTTGGGTGAGGCGCTGGACGATGTGATGGCCCGCATTGAAGCGGACTTTGCTTCTTCCGGCGCTGACCAGATGGAGGTTAAAAATCCCTATTCCTCCGGCCCTGTCTACAACGCCAACCTCATCATCTCGCAGTATTGTGCTGCCCGGGATGAAGATTTTGAGAGCATTTCCCTGGATGACCTGGCCGCTGTCCTGCGGGAGAATAAGGAGCATCTTTACTCCTATACCAGTGTGCGGGAGAGCCGTGAGGTCACATCGGAAGACCCGGAGACCGGGGAGGAAACCACAACCACCGAGATCTGGATGATCTACACCATCCGCTACAACGGCGAGTCCTATCTTGCCGACCATGTTTTCGCGCTTACGGATGAGCAGAAAGAGCTGGCATCCGATTATGCCTCAAACCTGAGCATGTTCCTGGGGGACGGCCTGCTGCAGAACCTGACAGAATGGACCGGAAACAGGATCCCCTCCCTGGGCGATGTTACCTTTACAGACGGCGTGACGCCGGTGGTCTATTTCAATCAGCTCGACGAGCGTTATGCCAGCCAGCCCTACGGCACCGACAATATCGGCGGCTACGGGTGCGGGCCTACCGCCATGTCCATTGTGGTGTCCTCTCTCACGGACGAAACTGTGGACCCGGTGGCGATGGCCCAGTGGTCCTACGAAAACGGCTACTGGTGCAAGAACAGCGGCTCCTATCACGCATTGATCCCCGCTGCCGCTGAGGCATGGGGCCTGCCGGTATCCGGCTGTACGACTTCCGAGCCCCAGCGGATATTGGATGCCCTCGCCGATGGAAAGCTGGTCGTGGCGATCATGTCAGAAGGTCACTTTACTTCGTCCGGGCATTTTATCGTTCTCCGTGGCGTGAAAGACGGCCAGATCATGGTGGCGGACCCGGCCAGCTATAAGCGCAGCGAACAGCTTTGGGATCTGTCCATCATCCTAAATGAAGCAAGCCGCCGTGCAGGAGCGGGCGGTCCTTTTTGGATCATCGGCTGACCTGCCCCCTCGGCTGCGGAAACGAGGTAATACATGAGCAACAAAAACGACCATGATACTTATATCATACCGCCGAATTTTATAGAAACAGGCACTTTTTTCGGCGGTATGTTCCGTGCGCGGAATGTGATCGAGGCCGGCATCCTGGTGTTTGCCATCGGGGCGCCGGTTTTTCTGTTCCTTCCGTTTGGGCTGACCACCCGCATCATCATTTTGTGCCTGACCGCTCTTCCGGTAGGGCTGGTCGCTTTGATCGGCATATCCGGTGAGAGCCTTTCGCAGTTCCTGGTCATCTTTTTGAAGTACCTGCGGAACCGCCGCGTTGTCGGCGGTGACGGTGAGCAGCCGGAGGATAAGGCGGCGCCCTCCAAATCGGCCGGCAAGCATCTCAAGCAGCGGCCTCCCAAGGAGAAAAAGCCAAAGGCCCCGAAGCGTCGGCGGTCTGGTGAGGCAGATTTTCCGGCCGAGTTTGATGAAGTGCGCAGCTATGAGATCCGTGAAAAGCTGCGGCCCAAGAAAAATGCCAAAAAGGAGCGTCCTGCCAAGGCTAATAAGGCGAAAAAGAAAGCAAAGAAGCGCCCTGAAAAGGGGCGCCTGCCTAAACGCCCTGCCCATGTCAAGGAGCAGAAGCCCGCCTGCCTCAATCCGGTGGCGGATTATCTGCCCATTGAGAAGGTGGAGAACGGCATTATCTATACCAAAGACCATCGGTTTGTCAAGGTGGTCGAGGTTGTCCCTATCAACTTTATGCTGCGGAGCGCCCGGGAGCAGAGGAATATTATCTACTCCTTCGTTTCGTACTTGAAAATCTCGCCCGTCAAGCTTCAAATCAAGGTCCTGACCCGCCGTGCGGACATCAACCGCCACCTGGACACGGTGCGCCGGGAGATGGCCCATGAGGAAAACGAGCAATGCCGCTTGATGCAGGAGGATTACCTGAATTTTGTGCAGCAGGTCGGCTCCCGTGAGGCTGTTACACGGCGGTTCTTTTTGATTTTCGAGTATGAGCCCTGGGCCAATACCCGGCGGTCGGAGCAGGAAGATGAAGCAATCCAGTCCCTCCAGAGCGCCGTCCATACGGCCTCCAACTACCTGCGCCAGTGTGGGAACGAGGTCATCGTCCCCGAAAACGAGGACGAATTTACCGTTGATGTCCTCTATAACCTGCTGTGCCGGAATGAGAGCGCCGTCAAGCCGCTGTCGGTACGGGCGCAGGAGGTAGTGGCGCAGTATATGGAGCAAGGCCGGGAGAATGAAATAGACCATATCCCGGCAGCGGAGTTTGCCGCCCCCCGAAGCATTGATTTTTCCCACGGGCGCTATATCTGTATTGACGGCTTGTACTATGCCTATCTGCTGATCCCCTCGGACGGGTACAAAACGCAGGTGCCGGCGGGCTGGCTGAGCCTGATCGTCAATGCCGGTGACGGCATCGACATGGATATGTTCCTCGCCCGCCAGCCCAAAGAGCGCATCATCCAGCGAGTGGGCCAGCAGCTCCGTATCAACCGCTCTAAAATCAAAGACGCCAGCGACACAAACACCGATTTTGACGACATCGACGGCGCCATCCGGAGCGGATATTTCTTAAAGGAGGGTCTTGCCAACAACGAAGATTTTTATTACCTGAACCTGCTGATTACTGTGACGGCCCCCTCTGTGGAGGATTTGGAGTGGAAAGTCAGCGAAATGAAAAAGCTCCTGCTTTCGCAGGATATGAATGTCAGCGCCTGCCACTTCCGTGAAGAGCAGGCGTTTCTTTCTGCCCTCCCGCTGGTCTCTATGGAGAAAGGGCTCTATGAGCGCGGCAAGCGCAACCTGCTGACGGGCGGTGCGGCCAGCTGCTATCCCTTCACCTCGTTTGAGATGTGCGATGACAATGGCATTCTTTTGGGAGTCAACAAATATAACAGCTCTCTGATTATCGTGGATATTTTCAATTCCGCGATCTATAAGAACGCCAATATGGCGATCCTGGGCACCAGCGGTGCCGGTAAGACCTTTACTCTTCAACTGATGGGGCTCAGGATGAGGCGCAAGAACATCCCCGTTTTTATCATTGCGCCGCTAAAAGGGCACGAGTTCCACCGGGCCTGTGCCAATGTGGGCGGAGAATTTATCCAGATCTCCCCGGCCAGCCCGCACTGCATCAATGTCATGGAAATCCGCAAGGTGGATCGGTCGGTCAATGAAATACTGGATGGCCCCGGTATCCAACTCTCGGAACTGGCGGCGAAGATCCAGCAGCTTCACATTTTCTTCAGCTTGCTCATTCCCGATATGAGCCATGAGGAGCGTCAGCTGCTGGATGAGGCCCTGATCCGCACCTACAATGCCAAAGGTATCACCCACGACAACGCCTCTCTGGAAGACCCGGCCAATCCGGGCCACTACCGGGAGATGCCGGTGCTGGGCGACCTGTATGAGATTTTGAAGGCCGCCCCGGAAACCACACGAATGGCCCATATCCTCAACCGTCTGGTGAACGGCTCCGCCAGTACCTTCAACAAGCAGACCAATGTGCGGTTGGATAACAAATACACCGTACTGGACATTTCCTCCCTCACCGGCGACTTGCTGACTGTGGGGATGTTTGTCGTGCTCGACTTTGTGTGGGACCGCGCCAAAGCTGACCGCACCGAGGAAAAAGCCATTTTTATCGACGAGTGCTGGCAGCTTCTTTCCGGCGCCGGCGCCACGGGCACCCGGCTGGCCGGCGATTTCGTACTGGAAATTTTCAAAACCATCCGCGGCTATGGCGGTTCAGCGGTCTGCGCCAGCCAGGACCTGAACGACTTTTTCAATCTGGACGAAGGCCGTTTTGGGAAAGGCATCATCAATAACAGCAAGACCAAGATCATCCTCAATCTGGAGGATGACGAGGCGGAACGGGTCCAGGAGACCCTGCACCTGTCCGATGCGGAAACGATGGAGGTCACCCACTTTGAACGCGGCAATGGCTTGATTTCCACCAATAACAACAACATTATGGTGGAGTTTAAGGCCAGCCCGCTGGAAAAGGATTTGATCACCACCGACCGCCGCGAGCTGCGTGAAATTTTGGAACGCAAGCGCCGCGAGCAGGAATCCGCATAGGTTCAAATGATATATATGCGAGGTGAATCCCATGTTTTGATGTACTGCGCTGGGTGTGCGTCTATATGACGCCTTCCATGAAGAAAAGCGCCGGTTTGACGCCCGGATGGCGTCTTTCCGGCGTTCCAATATTCGATAAGGCGTTCCGATGCCGCCTTGATGACGCCATTTGATAAAGGAGGTGAGCCCCCATGAAGACCAGGGCTGAAATCTATGGAAATGAGGCTGCGGACTTGCTGCGGACGGTCACAATGTACCCTGGCCTCAGTGAACAGCAGCTTCTTTGTTTTCACCCTGGCAAAGAAGATACGGCAAAGGCCCTGCTCTCCCACCTGGAGAGGCAGGGCCGCATTTTTCAAACAGAGAGCGGCGGCTATTTCCCGGCCGGCCAGTCAGCTAAAATTGACCAGGCGCTTGTCCGGGCAGTATGGGTCCTGCTGGACTTCATTCAGCGGGCCGATTACCATGCTCCCGCTGATTTTCCTGTCAAGCTCGTTTTCTTTGCCGATGGCGAACTCTACGAGGTGGCCTGCGTTGAGGACGGGCAGGAGGCGCTTGTCTGCCATGCCTTGCGGGGCAATAAGGGCGGCAGCCACCGCATTATTCTGGTCGATTCACCGGCGCAGATCGCCAAAATCGACTGTCCCGGCATTTCCGGGTTCTGCACCGTAGAGGAAAACGGCCAGACACACTATTTCAAGAAAGCAGGAGGCACATGATTGGACCGAAAACTTATATCCCGCCGGATTGGGAGCATTCTTGATGATATATCCCGGCTGAGCAACGCGCTGTATGCGATGGACACCACCGACATCCAGCGTTATCCCGATAACTATGAGACCCTTTCCACCGATGCCGCGCTGCGGGCAGAGCGTATCGCCTGCCGGCTGCGGCATCTGATTTATTCCAGCACGACGATCCGCAAGGGCGATTACCTTAAATCCGCCAGTGTGATGCACGGCATCACCATCACCTATGAGAACGAGGTGCTTGCGGTGACGCTGCCCAGCCTTCTGCCAAAGCGCAGGCAGCGGCAGAGCGCCGAGTTTCTGCTGGACCCCCTCTATTTTGCCCTGGAGCAGTACGCCAAAGAGAACACTTTGCCCCATTACCGGGAATGTGTTGTCTGCTTCGCCCAGGTGTATGACCAGGCGCTCCCCACCAGGCGGGTGCGCGACTATGACAACTTGGAGGAAAAGCAGATTTTAGATCTGCTGTCCTCTTTTGTAATGGCTGATGATACCGGCCTGCTGTGTGATGCCTATAACACCGCCGAGCTGGGCGAGCAGGACTGCACGATGATTTTCGTCATGGAGAAGCACCGCTTTCCCGGTTGGCTTGCAGAGCATAAATCAAGCCTGAAATCCATCTCGGATTTTTGAGCATTTTGGGCCCCTTGCGGCCCGACATCCCGCGAAGCCGTCGAAAGCCCCGGATTTTCGGGCTTGCGGCCACTTGGGAGAAGCTTTATTTTACCGAAGTTCTCAGTCATTACGGTAAAAATCCAGCACCGACAAAGGAGGTGATCCCTTGGGAAAAACAGCCGCACTTTTCCACAGCCGGATACGCTCCCGTTCCGGCTTTTATCGCTGACCGCCATCTCTGGAGAGTTCCCAACCAGCCAGCTGAACCGTCTTCCGGCCAGCCCCTACTATTTGGAGGCGGTCGTGACCTCGCTTAAAAAGAGCGGGCTGCTGCGGACCTACTACCGCGACAGGCTCCGGGGCTATCGGCTGGGGGCAAAGGCCAAGGCCGCCCTGCTGGACGGCTGGCCGGAGCGTTTCTCTTCCTACCTGACCGGCGACACCGACACCAACCGCCTCAAGAGCGAGGTGAACCGGCGGCTCCGGCTCCACCGCCTCGCGGAAACCTATGTCACAATGGACAATGCGGGAATTGGGCTCTTTCAGGATGAAAAGCCGAAGGTCTTTTCTCCGCAAGGCTATCACGGCGAAGCCATCGAGTATCCCGCCTTTTACAGTTCCCGTGAGGTCAAGGAAATGGGGATCGACACCACGCAGATTCGCAGCTCCCGGTTTACGGGGGTGCTTCTGGCGCCCACCGGCATTTTTGTCACCTACAACAGCGGCGCAGCCCTGATGAAATGGCGCTGCAAGTCTGAGATGCGGGTAAAGGCGCTGATGTGGAGTGTCCTGTGCCAACAGCGTCTGGCCGGGCAGTACCGCGCCGAAGATGTGCATGGGCTGGTGCTGGGCGAGAGCATGGAACTGGCCTACCAGATGCTCACCAGTACCGGCGGGGCCAAGCACGACTATTTCATGCTGGACGGCAGCTACGACCATTTTTATTTTCTCACAAATAACCACCAGGGGGAGGTGATCCTTGCTTTACTGTGTGACCCCTTGAAAACCGCAGAGCTGAACTGCATTCTGTCCCAGGGCTTGATTACCGGAAATGCCGGAAGGGCCATAGAGCAGGATGCCGCGGAGCAGGACGGCACGCCGGTGCTGTTCGGCTACTCCTGCGACTTGCCCCGGATCGCACGCTTTAACACCTCCCTCGACCTGATGGAGCGCCCCGGCACACTGATCTGTTTTGACTTCCAGGCAGATGTGCTGCGCCGCTACTGCGGCGGCCGGGTCCGCTTTCAAACCATTGATTTCACAAAATTCGAGGGGAGGTTGTTCCCATAGACAAGAAGAAACTCATTGCAGGCCTGATCGCTGCGCCGTTCGCCATCCTTGCGGTTCTCTATGCAGGCGGCTTTCTGGGGCAGATATTGGGCAACTACGCAGCATGGAAACAGGGTGGCGGCATCCCCGGAGACGGCACATCTCCGGCGGCAGCGTCGCCCAATTTTTTTACCTGCCTGACCTCTGTTCTCCATCCGCCCTATGGGGTGTATGGGGTGCTGATCTGCATTGGCCTGCTGGCGATCCTGCTGCTCATGGTCATGCGGATGGGCTACAGTGATACCGGCGAGTATGACACGGACCGGAACTTTGTCTATTCGGCCAAGGGCACCTATGGCACCTCCGGCTGGATGGGCCGCAAGGAAATGAAGGGTGTTCTGGACCTGGTGCCGGATCTGCGCAAGCACAAGGGCATTGTGCTGGGGATGCTGGACGGGAAAGCCGTCTGTATTCCCGAGAATCCCCGTATCAACGGCAACCTGGCCGTGTACGGCTCCAGCGGAAGCATGAAGACCCGGTCGTTCTGTATGAACCGCATCCTTCAGGCGGTAATCCGTGGGGAATCGCTGATCATTTCAGATCCGAAAAGCGAACTCTATGAAAAATCCAGCGAATACCTGCGGGAGCAGGGCTATTGCGTCAAGGTTTTCAACTTGGTGCTGCCGGAAAATTCAGACAGCTGGAACTGCCTTTCCGAAGTGGAAGGGCAGGAACTGATGGCGCAGCTTTTTGTGGATGTCATCATCAAGAACACCAACAGCACCGGCAAGGGCGACCACTTCTGGGACTCCTGTGAGATGAACCTTCTGAAAGCCCTTGTCCTCTATGTGGACCAGAGCTATGCGAAAGAAAACCGGAATATCGGTGAGGTGTACCGGCTGCTGACGCTGAACGGGGAATCCGACTTGGATAGCCTGTTTGATGTTCTGCCGCCCACCCATCCGGCCAAAGCCCCCTACAGCCTGTTCAAGCAGGCCAGCGACACGGTGCGCAGCGGCGTCATCATCGGCCTTGGCTCCCGCCTGCAGGTGTTCCAGTCGGAACTGATTAAGAAGATCACCACCCGGGATGAGATCGACCTGGAGCTGCCCGGTCAGGAGCGGTGTGCCTACTTCCTCGTTACCAGCGACCAGGACAGCACCTTTGATTTTCTGGCAAGCCTGTTCCTGTCCTTCTGCTTTATCAAGTTGGTGCGATATGCAGACAAGAACTGTGAGGGCGGCAAGCTGCCGGTTCCCGTCCATATCCTGGGGGAAGAGCTCACTGCCTGCGGGACCATTCCGGATCTCTCCCGCCGTCTCAGTGTGATTCGATCCAGAAACATATCCATGAGCTGCGTCTTCCAAAACCTTGCGGGTCTCCAAAACAGATACCCGCTTAATCTTTGGCAGGAAATTTTGGGAAACTGTGATGCGCAGCTGTTTTTGGGTTGCACAGACAGCCTGACAGCGGAATTCATCTCCGAGCGCACTGGTCTGGCCTCTGTGTCAGTGTCCAGTAAATCCAAGCAGCTGGGCACCTGGCGCATCTCCAATTACACGCCGGAATACCGGGAGACCTCTGGCGTCGGCAAACGGCCCGTCCTCACCCCGGATGAAGTGCTTCGTCTGCCGATTACGCAGGCGCTGGTCATTATCCGCGGCCAAAAGGCCCTGAAGGTGGAGAAGATGGACTACTCCAAGCACCCGGAATCGTCCAAGCTCCGCGACTGCAAAGCCTCGGCGCACATTCCTGAATGGCGAAAATTGGAGGAACAGGCGCAGCCAAAGCCTGCCACCGCACCGTCCCCGCCCCCCAAGCCGAAGGAAAGCACCCCCAAGAAGCCGGCGGCAAAGAGAAAACCGAAATCTTCCGGTACGCCGGCTGCCCCGAAATCGCCCCCGTCATCGCCTGCTTCCGAGGCCCCGGACGGGATCATCACCACAGACAAGGACTCGATCCTTTCTTAAATTCACATCATAGGAGGTTTTTTACTTATGGCAACCAAGAAAAAGGAATTGCTGGAGCAGGAAAATTCCGCTCCTGAGACCACGGTTCCCGTGGAGAATACTCCGCCCCCTGATGAAGCGCAGGCTGATATGGCGGCGCCCGCTGATGGCGGCGATTTGAATGAGCTGCTGGCCTCTATGGACCAGCCGGATGAAGAGGCAACCACCATTGAGGATGACGGCAGCCTCCCGGAACTCACCGAAAGCGAGATGTTTGGTGAGATGGACACCGATACTACGGCGGCAGACGCCCTTCCCGGCGAGAACGACACCGCTGCTCTGATGGACGCCCCCGACAGTGATGATGGCGAAGATGCCTCTGCTGTTCCCGCTGACGATGGTGCGGCCGATGTACCCGGTGAGCCTGTTTCTGAAGCGGCTGAGGAACCGGAACCGCCCAAGCCCAAGCGGGCCACCCGCAGGAAAAAGACCGCGCCGGCCGAGAATACGGCGCCGATGGACGAAATCTCCGCAGAAACAGAGACCCTTGAGCCTGCTCCCGCAGCGGAAGATGCGCTGGCTGATGATAGCGAAGCGGCTGCAGCTGAAGATTCTGCCTCTCTGGCCGAACAGCCTGCTGAGGCAGCCCCTGCTCCCACTTCTACTCCCAGGCGCACCGCCGCTCCCCGCCGCGGCGAGCCCTCGATCCTGACCATCCGCAGTCGGGAAGATGTGGAGACGCAGGAAGACCGTGAGGACATCATCTGGCATGAGATCCACAACGCCTACCGCACCCGCCGCATCCTCACCGGCAAGCTGGGCGGCATTGAACAGCTGGACAACCGCAAGACGGTGGCTGTGGTGGACTACAAGGGATTCCGCATCATCATCCCCCTGAAGGAAATGATGATCAACCTGGGCCGCAGCCCTTCCGGCCAGGAATACACTGACCTGATGCTGCGCCAGAACAAGATCCTGGGGAATATGCTGGGCGCCGACATTGACTTTGTGGTGCGGGGTATCGACTCCAAGACCCGCAGCGTGGTAGCCAGCCGCAGGGAGGCCATGATGCGCAAGCGCCAGACCTTCTATTTCGACCTTGACCCCGATGGGATGTACCGCGTCTACGAGGGCCGCATTGTCCAGGCCAGGGTCATCGCTGTGGCGGAAAAGGTCGTCCGTGTGGAGGTGTTCGGCGTGGAATGCTCCATTCTGGCCCGCGACCTTGCCTGGGACTGGATCGGCGACGCCCATGAGCGGTTTGCTGTGGGCGACGAAGTGCTAGTCCGTATCCTCAGTGTACGGCGCAACAGCCTGGAGGACCTGGGCATCCGGGCCGACATCAAGAGCACTTCGGAAAACACTGACCGGGACAACCTGCAGAAGTGCCGCATCCAGGGCAAGTATGCCGGAAAGGTCACCGATGTTCATAAAGGCGTGGTCTATGTCCGGCTCGCCAATGGAGTCAATGCGGTAGCCCACTCCTGCTACGACTACCGGATGCCCGGAAAGAAGGATGATGTGTCCTTTGCCGTCACCCGTCTGGATATGGAGCGTGGCGTGGCCGTGGGCATCATCACGCGGATCATCCGGCAGAACCTGTAATACAAATATGGAAGCCCCCATTCTGGCAGCACACTGCTATGTGCGATTAGAATGGGGGCTTCTTTAGTTTCGAGGAATATTTTTTCTTATGCCGCTTTTGAATAGTCCTCTTCTATGACATGCCATAAAGAACACCCACAAAAGCAAGAAGTGTAACGGACAAAATTGCTACTCTGATTTTTTTCATTTTATATCCCTCGATTCACTCCCTCCGAAGAGCTCACCATTTTCGATCACTCATTCCTCAGTTAAACTGTATCTTCTAACAGCTGAATTCGTACAACATCTGTAATCGTTGCCGGCGTAGTTTCCTGTATTTCTCCAATAAAGGTTATTGCAATAAGGTCTCCTTCTTTTAACGACGAAAACTCGATAACACTACCGTGCCATTCTAATCTCGTTTCACCATATACCGGCAACAAAAATTCCGTTCAATATTTTTTCCAACTCCGGGAATTTCCTGCAATTTACCCATTTTCTAATCTAACCTTTCTATCTTTACCGTAGCAATCGCAGATTGGTTTGGTTCCCCGGTGACAAGGTTTTGTGGTGCCGGTATTAACATCATAAAACCATCTTTTCCATATCTCTGCTCATAGCCTTGTGCATATTCTTTCTCAACAGAAATGTGTTGCACTTGGCCGATAACCATAGCTGCTATTCCTGCGCCGCTTAAATCCTGTGTTTCCTTCAAGGTACATTCCATATTGATAAATGCCTCTTGAATGACTGGTGCATGAATGGTTTTTGCATTGGAAAGCGTAAAATGACCTACTGCAAATTCGTCTGTTTCCATATCGTTGTGTTTAATTGTGTCTACCAACTTATCATAATAGCTTATCGGGAGAAAGTTGATACAAAAGCATTTTTCCCTTTTGATATTGGCATAGGTGTGGGTATGCTGATATAGATTTCCCATTACTGCGAAGAAAGCAGTTTTATCCCCATGAAAGCAACTCCATGAATGGAAGCAGACATTCGGTTTCCCGTTTTCTTTCCATGTAGTGATTGCGAACAAAACTGTTGGTATTCCTGCGGATACTTCAAAATGTGAAAACAACTCAAATTCTTCTGGATATGAAGGTTTGAAATACTGTGGGAAATCTTTTTCAATTTCTATCTTCATTACGTCACCTCCATAAGTTAAAGCATGACTGTATTAAAACCACTTTGCATTTTCATCTCTGAAACGTGGGCTATTGCCATCTTTATAAGGGTCGTACCGATTTTCGTTACAACCAAATTCTTTTAAGAGGGCAATTTTATCATCTGATGTCCACTTAATCAGCGACATTCCTTCAAATGCTTCTACGTTACCGGCGTTCATCTTATTTTTGAAATACCATTCAACAATGGTTTGGTTACCTTTATGGAAAAATTGTTTGATGTCCCATTGTAAGACAGTTCCACGAGTATTCCATTCTTCAAACCAAAGTTTTATTTTCTTGGAACCGTGATACTCTGGCCCCCAACTTTCAATATATACGGCGTTATCAGAAAACACGTCAAATATACCTAAATCTTTTTTTGCAAGCCACATATCAAACCAAAGTCTGATAATTCTTTCTCTATTGTCCATTTCGCAATACCTTCTCCGTCAATTTAATATTTCCGCTTCTTCGTCCTGCTCCAACTCAATCACATCCAAAATTCCACAATTCAGGGCTTCGCAGATACGAACCAGCGTTTCCATGCTGATATTCTTGCCTTTGCCCATGTTGGCAATCATATTTGTGGTAAGACCGGCGGCAATCCGCAAGTCCTCTTTCCTCATGTTTCGCTCAACCAGTGTGTGCCAGAGGGGTTTATAGCTTATGTGCATTTATCCTCCTGCCTTTCTCCCGGTTCCGGGGTTCCTGTTCCCATTATATCAAAGTTCTTGCTATCCCACAAACATTTCTTGACACAACCGCCGGTTCCGTCTGGATTGTGCTTTTCCTTTCTTCTCTTGATTACATCTACTTAGCCATAAGAGCCATAAGCTGGTTGAATCACTGCTGTAATTGTGCGTAGGATTTCTCGTGAGCATCATGCAGACCGTATAGAACTCGTCTCCGTTGCTTCGACAATCACACATTATTTTTAAATAAGATGATGTGTGATTGTCATTCCTGCTTTTAACAACACATTGAATTGGCACAGGATTGCCCATACATTGGCGCAGTCCTGCCCTTTCGCCGTAAATCCAAATCTGCTATACTTGGTACAGTCAAAACTTTGTAATGCAGCCGTTCCGGTCGGGACGGCTGTTTTCATTTGTAAGTAAAGGTGGTGGTTCACATTCATACTTTCCTGCAAAAAGTCCGCAGGACATTTAAGAGCGAACGGGGCGAGGCCAACTATTTCTCCACGGTGGTGTTCATCTTCATCGCCGTTATCCTGCTGGCCTTTATCATCGACCTGTTCGGCATCATCTCCACAAAACAGGAGTTAGACCATGCGGCAGATCAGATGGTCAAGCAGATCCAGCTGTCCGGCGGCATCAACAGCGAGACCGACTCGCTCTTTGACTTCCTGTGCTCGGAGATTGAGGGCGCGGAGAATATCACATACTCCATCGACGCCACATACAAGACGCCTACGCCGTCCGGGATGTCCCGGGCCATCCAGTTGGGGACCCCTTTCTACATCACCATTGAGGGCGAGGCCAAGCTGGGCGGCTTCTGGAACCTGGATCTGGTCAACATCACGGTGGTAGCACGCGGTTCCGGCGTCAGCGAGCACTACTGGAAGTGAGGTGGCCTATGAAGCGTTTTCTTTCACGGCTGCGCCGGCCGCTTTGCAACGAGCGGGGCGAGATCACTTTCTTTGCCTGCTTTTTTGTAGTCGGGGTCGTCATGCTCATCTCTTTCCTGCTCCTGTACGCCTCGGTGCGGATCACCTGCATCAACATCCGCAACGGCGCCAAAATGGAGCTGAACAACCTGAGCGCCACCATCTATGCGGACACCTACCGCTCCCAGCGGGAAACCAACTTCGAGGAGTACCTGCGCACCCTCTATTCCAGCAATGACTATACGGAAATGCTGGAGGCCACTGTCGCCGGCGGCCTGGCGGAGAAGATCCCGCTCTACACAGAGGACTATGAGGTATCCGACATCAGCCTGGAGTTCAATGTGGTGGGCGACCGGGTGGAGTACATCTTCTATTGTGATGTGGAGTTCTATGTACGCATGTTCGGACACAATTACCCTACCATCACCCAGCGGGTGGAGCTGACCGGCTACCATAACACCAAATTTTAGCGGCGCTGTTGAAATCCAGTCAGCTCCGCAGTATAGGCTTTATATAACAGCAAAAAAGGAGTGTGCATACACATGAAGAAGTTTTTCCAATCCAAAGGCTTTATTGTTTCGGCCCTGGCTGTCCTCTGCGTCGCCATCCTGGGCGTCTGCTGGTTCGTGAGCCGGGACCGCACGGATGAATTCCGTCCGGATGAATCTCCTCCCAGCAGTACCAGCAGCGACTGGTCGGATGGCGGTGTGCAGTCTGTCGACGGAGGCGGGGGCGCAGATGCCTATGCGCCCGGTCAGTCTTCCAGCGCCGAAGAGGAATATCCCAAGGTGACCTCAGAATCTGAGGGCGAGGTTGAAATCGACTTTACCGATACGGAGAAGCCGGAAGAAACGCCTCCCCCTGTGCCGGAAGGCAAGACGGAGATCGAAGATCCCGGCGAAGAGCATGAGGTCAATCCCGACCCGGCAGTACCGGAAGTCACCGCCCCTCCCGCAGAGGAATCCACTTCCAGCAATGAGCCGGCCCCCGGCTCCAGCAATGGCAGCGGCGCTGTCTATGATCCGGTATTTGGCTGGGTAGTCCCCGGCGATGTGCAGCAGTCCACCGGCGACAGCGACGGTGACCTGAACAAGCAGGTCGGCAACATGGGCGGCTGACCACCTACAACTGAATATGGACCTGAAGGGCCGTCACAGGATTGTGGCGGCCTTCTTATTTTCAAGAAGAACGGAGCGTGATGTATTTGAAACGACTTCTCGCCCTCTTATGCAGCCTCGCCCTGGTGTTCTGTCTCGTCCCTTCCACGGCATTTGCATCAGGAGGCAACGGGAACATTGACGGTGGCGGCGGCGGGATGGGGCAAGGCACATCCTCAAACTTCTGGAATCCCGGCAACGATGGCGTGCGTATCACGGTTGTAGACGCAGCAAGCGGTGCTGCCGTGTCCTCACCGCTGGACTTTTCCAACCGGACGCAGAAAAGCAGCATCCTTCATTTTGGCAAAGTCAACAAGCTGCAGTACCTGAGCGGCACCGGCCTCTCCCTCCAGTCCGGGGTGGCCTATTCCTGCATCAAGCCCGCACAGTCCATGCCCACCATCGTCAGCAGCAAGGGCCAGAGCAACATTGACGCCATCAAGCGGTACTTCTGCTCAGAGTACGCCTGCATGATGGTTGCCCAGGCTGCAGGCGTGGACTATGAGCGGATGATCGCCGGCGAATATAAGCTGCTGATCGAGCCCATCGCCTACTTTACCCACAACAGCCAGTATTACTGCATGACGGCCACCGAGGCTGGCCTTTACGATCAGATGTCCGGCGGCAACCTGCGCCGGACCATGACTTCGCTGACCCATAAGAACCTGCCGCTGGCAATGTTTTTGGAGTTCAGTGACCTTGGTATTTCCGCCTGGACCGGCAACACCACCGGGACGCAGAACAATTCCGACATCATCAATACACTGGGCGTCGGCATCGTCTGGTTTGATGAAGCCCCGCCCGAGGGGGATATTGAAGCCCCCGATGTGGAGTACCGGGTAGATACCGATGTCATTACCTCTGTCACCTTGCGGACAGATACCGACCTGACGCCGGATAATCCCGCTTCGGTGACCTTCCACATCCTTGGCACCACCTACCGGGTCAACGATGTGGTGATTCCCGCAGGTGACAGCCAGGTGGTCTGGGTCAAGTGGCACACCCCTTCCACACCGCAGACAGTCACCATTACCGTATCCGTCAGCGGGGCCTATACCGCCCAGGATACCTTTGTGGCGGAAATCGTGGATCTGAATGAGCATATTCCGCCCGACCCGGTGGCGACTGATACCAACCCCGGTTATACGGTACCGTCCCTGCCCAACGAAACGCAGAAGCTCACCGCCAACTGGGGCGTCTGGAGCTGCTATTGGGTGCCGGTATGGGTCTGGTGCGACCATGGGGAAGACGGCGGGCACTGGGTCGATGAAGGCTATTGGGAATATGAGTACACCGGCTATTCTGCCTCCATCAGCGGCGTTATGTCCCTGATGCCGGACGATATCGTACCGACAGCCTCCGGAAAGTCCATGAAGAGCGGGTACGGCGTCAAGCAGGATGTGACCGCCACGCTCTCCACCGACGCGCCCACCAGCCACATCACCCATCCGCAGACGGCCTTTTCGGTGTTCCCGGAGTTCCAGTATGAAACCTATCTCCGCCTGCTGCAGCGGGTGTCCAGCGGCCGGAGCGCCAAATTCACCTTCCAGCCCAATGAGTTCTCGACTTACAGCCGGGAAGTGCACTTTACCCCCATCTGGTTCCCGGATGCGACGAACTACACCGTCTTCACCCAGGTCTGGGATACCTGGACGCCGGACGGGATGCTGAGTATCAACCTGAATGACTATGTTTCCATTGACGGGAGCCTCTATGATGACTGGTACACCAATCGAGAGTAATGTGTGGATGGCATACCTGCTCACTGTTTTTCTGGTGGTGACGGGTTTTGCCGTCTACGACATCCTATACAGGCGGGTGCCCGACCGGGCGCTCGTCTTTTTTATCCCCCTGGCCGCGCTGGCCCCGCTGATCCAGGTCTACTTCATTCTGGAGTATGACCGGATGCCCATTTTTATCTGGCCTGTTGTGACCGAGGCGCTGGTGGGTGCGCTGCTGGGCTTCTGCATCCCGCTGGCCGCTGCTATGGCGACCGGCGGCAGCGGCATGGGCGGCGGGGATATCAAATTCTGCGGGGTGCTGGGTCTGGTCTATGGTCCCTCCGGCATGGCCCTGGTATTTTTGGTAGCCGCCGGCTTCGCCATGCCGGTGGTGCTGCTGTACCGGCGGCTCTTGCGGAACAAACAGCCCACCGCGATCCCGTTTTTACCTTTTCTGGCCTGCGGCTGCTCTGTGGCGACGCTGGCTGAACTATTTTTATGACAGGAGAGATGCTTATGAAACTCAACAACCGATTTATCTTCGGCATTCTGTCCCTGGTTCTGGCGGCGGTCATCGCATTTGTGGCACTGCCCACCATTGCCCGGCAGACCAACGGCAAGACGGAGATCGTCCGCATCACCCAGCCGGTGCTGAAGGGCGAAAAGATCACCAGCGACAATGCCGAAGTCGTAGAAGTGGGCGGGTACAATCTCCCGTCCAATGTGGCCCACAGCATGGAGGATGTGGAGGGCCTGTATGTAACGGCCGAGCTGGCCGCAGGCGACTATATCCTCACCAGCAAGGTCAGTACTGTCCCTGTTTCCTCGGATGTGGCGCTCAACGACATCCCCTCTGGCAAGGTCGCCATTTCGCTGACTGTGAAAACGCTGGCCTCCGGCCTGTCGGATAAGCTGCAGCCGGGCGACATCATCCGCATTTATCACTTCTTGGAGACGGCGGAAGAGGTGCCGGAGCTGCGCTTTGTCAAGGTGCTGTCGGTCACCGACTCTGACGGTATCAATGTGGACAACACCAAGGAGCCTACCGAGGACGAAGAGCCGCAGCAGTCTGCCACCATCACTGTGCTGGCAAGCCCGGAGCAGGCCCGTATCATCACTGAGATGGAAAATGACGGCGTGGCCCATGTGGCGCTGATCTCCCGCAACAACGACCAGCTGGCCGAGGAACTGCTGGCCGAGCAGGACAAGACGCTTCAGGAGATCTACTTCCCCGAAACACTGGTTGAGGAAAATGCTGAAAGCCAGGATGGTGGAGAAGCCGCTGAAGGCGCCGCAGATGGCGAGTCCACAGGCGAGACCGGCTCCGATGGGGCGGAAGGCGGTACGGAAACAACTCCTGCGGACAGCATCCCGGAAGACGGCGAATAAAAATGGGCGGTGAACAGATTCACCGCCCGTTTCCTCACTGCTGGTTAGAAAGATGATCCTCGTTAATCAGGAAAAGCTGTGGATTTTCTTTTCCCAAGTCAACAAGACGCTGGGTAAAACCGCTTTTAGAAAATATCCCAAAAATAGGCTGATAGCCTTTCCATACCTTTTGGATTTCACCAGAAGCCTGCACCTTATCGCGGAGAGCAAAAAATACAGGCGCATCCACCGGCTTATTGTGGTATTTGCACTCGCCTGCAAAGAATCGCTTGTTTTGATGGTCCACCGCCATCACATCAATTTCCGTATCGCTGTCCAAATCATTCAGCCAGTAAGCTCCGATCCGCGAGGGAACAAAGTCAATGACACCTTCCCTGCAAAGGTCTGCAAAAATGGATCTGCAGATATCTTCATAGGCGAAGGCCACAAACTTCTGTACGAAGTCTTTTCGGATTTCATCCAGAACAATCTGCGTATTGTCCAGTTCCAGTTCCCCTTTATATGGATAGACATACCGGAACCAGAAACGCACAAAGTTATCAGAGATGAAATAAAGGCCTTTACGGGACTTCTCCGGATTTTTCTCCGTAACCGGCGTTTCCTTCACGACAAAGCCAAGGTCGCTGAGCGTGGAAAGATATGGCGTCAGCGCGGAAGTTTCTGTCCCCAGAGCTCCCGCAATTTTCCCCAGCTTGTGGTTTCCATCCGCCATCACGCGGATAATGGAAAAATAGTTGACAGCGGATACCACTTCATCTTTCAGCAGAAAGTTTGGTTCTTCATACAGAAAACCGTTCTTCGAGAGAACCGCAGACTCCACCTGTTCCAGCAGTCCTTCCTGATCGTTGAAAAACTCCAGATATTTGGGTACGCCGCCGGTAATCGCATATTGCTCCACCGCACGCTCAAAAGAAAGATGCTGAGCGGCATACACATCCGGGAACGACAAAGGCGCCAACCGGATCTGTGCAGTCCGGCGGCCATACAGGGGGCTGTCATAAGACAGCGCGTGTTTTTGCATCATTCCAATCAAGGAGCCGCAAAGAATCAGCATCACATTGCTGTCCTTGAGAACCTCGTCCCAAGCGTTTTGCAGAATAGACGGGAACGCCGGATTGGACTTAACCAGATAAGGAAATTCATCAATAATCAGGACTTTCTTTTCCTCCGGCCGGAATTCCGCAATGATATGGAACAAATCCAGCCAGTCGGAAAAGGCTGCACGCTGCAGCAACGGATTCTGTGTTACCCGGGACACAACACCAGACAGCCGTTTTATGCTTTGTGATTCCACTTCCTCCGTTGCGAGAAAGTAGAATGCCAGCTTACCCTTGATAAATTCTTTAATCAGCGTTGTTTTTCCTACACGCCGCCTGCCGTAAATCACAACAAAGCTGCTGTCTTTTTGGTATTCCCTTTCAAGAGACTCCAGTTCTCGTTGTCTGCCGATAAACTTCATGTTAACGCCTCCTTTATCATAATTCATTTTATGATAATCTATCTTATATTATACATTTGTTTTGCTAAAAGTCAAGGGCATTCCGCCCTTGGGAAAGGAGCTTCCTATGGGAAAAGTCATTACCGTCTGGGGCAGTCCGGGGAGCGGGAAAAGCATGTTTTCCTGCATCCTGGCAAAAGCCCTGACCCGCGACAAGCGGAAAGCCATCATCATCAATGCGGAAATCAGCGTCCCCATGCTCCCGGTCTGGCTGCCGGAGCAGATCATTCAGACCAATGCCTCGGTGGGGCAGGTCCTGAGCAGCGTAGAGATCGACACCTCTCTGGTGGCAAGCCATGTCACGGTGCTCAAAAGCTATCCCTTCATCGGCCTGATGGGCTATTCCGCCGGTGAGAATCCGCTGAGCTATCCGGAAGTCAAATATGCTATGGTACTCCAGCTGGTCAACGCTGCCGCCAGGCTGGTGGATTTCGTCATTCTGGACTGCAGTTCCAGCATGACCAATGTGTTCACTCCGGCAGCAATCGAGTCCGGTGATCTGGTCATCCGCCTGCTTACACCCGACTTAAAGGGCGTCAACTATCTGAAAGCCCATCAGCCCCTACTGGTAGATGGCCGGTTCCATTATGACCGGCACATAACTTTTGCCGGCATGGCCCGCCCCTTCCACGCTCTGGATGAGATGGGCTATATCATCGGCGGTTGGGATGGGCTGCTGCCCTACGGCAAGGAAATTGACCGCTGCGCCACCGAAGGCGGGATGTTCCAGGCCATCAAATACTGCAATCCCAAGTACACCGCCTCGCTCAACAAGGTGCTGGACGCTTTGGAGCAGATGGAGCTGGCCGAGCAGGCGGCAGAGGATGCGGACGACGAGGACGAGTTCGAGGAGGATGACGCCGATGAATAATCTCAACGACATATTCTTCGCGCCGGCGGCCAACCAGGACCTGACCTATGACCAGGTGCTGGAGGATGTGCAGCGGTATTTCGCTGAAAATCACGCCTCCACCATTGCCGAGGCCGGCGAGGGCAACGCCGAGCGGGCCACCACACTGCTCAAAGAGCTGATGGTGCAGTACATCGTCAAGCGGAAATACGCCATTGAGGGGCTGACCACCGAGGAACTGTGTGAAAAGCTCTACGAGGATATGGCCGGGTACTCCTTCCTCAAGAAATGGATCTACAAGCCCGGCATTGAGGAAGTCAACATCAACGCCTACAACGACATCGAAGTGATCGAGGCCGGCGGGCGCAGCATCAAGATCCCGGACAAGTTTTCCTCCCCGCAGCACGCCATTGATGTGGTGCGCCGTATGCTCAACGCCTGCGGCATGGTCATTGACGACACCATGCCCAGTGTGGTGGGCTTTCTGGACAAAAACATCCGTATCTCTGTGGATAAGACGCCCATTGTAGACCCGGATGTGGGCATCAACGCCTCTATCCGTATCGTCAACCAGCAGACAGTCTCCGAACAGAAGCTGCTGGATTCCGGCAGCGCCACCGCCGAGATGCTCCACTTCCTGATGGCCTGCATCCGGTATGGCGTCAGCGTGTGTATCGCGGGCTCCACCGGCTCCGGCAAGACCACCATCATGGCATGGCTGCTCTCCAATGTTCCCAACAACCAGCGCCTTATCACCATTGAGGAAGGCAGCCGCGAGTTTGATCTGGTCAAGCGGGATGAAAACGGAAATATCTTGAACTCCGTCATCCACCTGCTGACCCGGCCCAGCGAAAATCCGGCGCTGAACATCAATCAGGACTTCCTTTTGGAGCGGGTGCTGCGTAAACACCCCAATGTCATCGGCGTCGGCGAGATGCGGTCCGCCGCGGAAAGCCTGTCGGCGGCCGAAAGCTCCCGCACCGGCCATACCGTCTGTACCACCATCCACTCCAACTCCTGCAACAGCACTTACCGCAGGATGATGACCCTCGCCAAGCGCAAATACAGCATGGACGATGCCGTGCTCATGGAGATCATGGTAGAGGCCTATCCCATCGTGGTATTTACCAAGCAGCTGGAAGACCGTTCCCGTAAGATCATGGAGATTCTGGAGGGCGAGGACTACCGGGACGGGCAGCTCATTTCCCACACACTCTACAAGTTTGAGGTGGAGGACAATGTGACCGATGAAAAGGGCGAGGTCCATGTGGTAGGCCATCACCGGAAGGTGGGCCTGATCTCGGATACTTTGAAAAAACGGCTCCTTGACAACGGCATCTCCAATAAGGAGCTGGCGGAGTTCATGGACGCCCCGAAGGAGGTGGATTAAAGGTTGCAGTGGATCTACATCATTTGCTTTGCGCTGATCAGCGCGGGCCTCCTAGCCCTGTTCGGCGTGCGGCCGGGGGATTTTATCGACGCCCTGTTCCGCTCCCAGCGCAAGGCAGCTACTCTGTCTGACGAACTCAATGTCCTGATGGGCACGCCCGCCAAGGGCTTCTTCAACCAGGACTATGAGCTGAAGCAGATTTTGAAAGGCACCGGCCGCTCCGACCGCTATGAGGCGGTCAAGCGGCTGTCGCTGATCCTGTTTGCGGTGGGCGCTGTACTGGCGCTGCTCATCAACAATGTGTATATGGTGCCGATCCTGGGCATTGGCTTTTCGCTGGCCCCCATCTGGTATCTGCGCAGCACAGCCGCCAGCTACAAAAAGCATATGAATGAGGAACTGGAGACCGCTATCTCCATCATCACCACCTCTTACCTGCGCACGGAGGACCTGATCCGGGCAGTCAAGGAAAACCTGCCCTACATCAATGAGCCGGTGAAGGCCAACTTCGAGGCATTTGTGTACGAGGCGGAACTGATCAACGCCAACCTGACCAGTGCCATCAACTCGCTGAAGATGAAAGTCCCCAACCGGGTATTTCATGAGTGGTGCAACATCCTCATTCAGTGCCAGTCTGACCGCTCCATGAAAAACACGCTGCCCACCATCGCCCAGAAGTTCAGCGATGTGCGTGTGGTGCAGTCTGAACTGGAAGCCATGATGCAAGGGCCGCGCCGTGAGGCCATCACGATGATGTTCCTGGTGGTCGCCAATGTACCGCTGCTTTACTTCCTCAATGAAGACTGGTTCCATACGCTCATCTTCACCACACCCGGCAAAATTGCCCTGGCGATCTGCGCGGCCATCATTCTCTTTGCCCTGACGCAGATTATGAAGCTGAGCAAGCCCATTGAATACGGAGGTGACGGCGCATGACCCTTTTAGCACTTGTGGCGATCATCTTCTTTGGTTTTGCCACCTACAACCTGACCTGCGCCTTTGTGGATATTCCCACAAAGAAGACCTCCCGCATGATGATGCTGGCCCGCAAGCAGCAGGGCGTAAAGGCCGAGAAGCTGCTGGATGTCTACATCACCAAAATCGCCGGGTTGATCGCCCCGTACCTGAAGCTGGATAAGCTCAAGCGGAACAAGCTGCAGCGGGCGCTGGATATTGCCGGCCTGGAACTGACGCCGGAGATCTACACGGCCCGGGCCTGGGTCACGGCGGGCGCCGTCGGCCTCTGCTCTGTCCTGATGGTGTTTCTGGTGCCGCTGATGGTTCCCGTACTGATCGGGCTTGCGGTGGCGCTGTGGTTCTCGACCTATTACAGTGTCTTTGATTTCGTTAAGAAGCGCCGCAAGCTCATTGAAAGCGAAATCCCCCGGTTTGCCCTGACCATTGGGCAGAACCTGGAGAACGACCGGGATGTGCTGAAGATCCTGACCTCTTACCGCCGGGTAGCAGGCAAGGACTTCGGCGCGGAGCTGGACCAGACCATTGCCGACATGAAAACCGGCAACTATGAAAATGCCCTGATCCATTTTGAGACCCGCATTGGCAGCCCTATGCTGTCTGATGTGATCCGCGGCCTGATTGGCGTACTTCGCGGCGACGACCAGCGGATGTATTTCAAGATGATCTGCTTTGACATGAGGCAGATCGAGCAGAACAATTTGAAAAAAGAAGCAGCCAAGCGCCCCAAGAAGATCCAGCGCTACTCCATGATGATGCTCATTTGCATTATGATCATCTATCTAGTGGTCCTCTGCACCGAGGTCATGAGTTCCCTGGGCGCTTTCTTCGGCTGACAGGTATCCGCCCTCACCTCTGGTGTGGGCTTTCCATATACCCGCTCCCACCCGGTAGCGAATCTACGATGGAGGTGATGTTTTGTACCGCAGTGGGTTCCCATAGCAGCCGCTATGTCGGCTGCCTTCCATCCATTTCCCCAGGGCCGACCTGCTCCCAGGCCGGTCCTGAACCTACCGTCTGAACAGGAGAAATCCATGTCGAAGAAAAAATATATTCCGCCTGACGGCGAAGATGGGCGGCGGCGCCGGTTCCGGTGGCTTTTGCGCCAGAAGCCGAAAGCGTATCCGGACAGGCTTCGCTCCAACAAAAACAGCCTGCTCAAGCCTATCCGCCGGTCCTGACCGGCCATAACCATACCAAAATCCAATATCACATTTACAGGAGGTATTTCCATGAAGAAGTTTACCAGCTGCATCCGCAGCAAAGCGAACGGCCTCGCGCTTCGGACCCGTATGGCGCTCTCCAACCAGCGCGGCGATTTCTACATCTCTGATGCGGTCAAAATCATCATCGCCGTTGTGCTGGGCGCCTTGCTGCTGGCGGCCCTGACCCTCATCTTCAACGATACGGTCATCCCCCGGATCACGCAGGAGATCGAGGGCCTGTTCGCTTAAATGCCCGTCAGCGGGGATCAGCCTGTGGACATCCACAGCTGGTCCCCGCTTTTTTATTTTTCAAAATGTAGGATAACGGAGGTGCAGACATGAAAACATCCTGCAAATTTTATTCCTTTCTGCGGGCCGTCCGTGGGAACTGGCGCAATGCCATCTTTGTCAGCTGTGGCTGCGATACCTGTGTGTATGGCCGGGAGAAGCCCTGTTCCGGATTCCTGCTGACAGTGGATGAGTGCGAGCAGGTCATGCTTCTGCCTGCGGAAACCATCCATGAGCTGACTGGCGAGGAAGTAGAGCCCGCCGAGTGCAGTGCCGTTCTGTCGCGCCGCTCTTTTGACGCCGCCTTTTCCAAGTACATCGAATGGCATACGCCGGACCCTTCCGCATGTACGCTCAGGCAGCTATGCCTGGACCTCAGCTGCAGTCAGAACAGCTGATTTTTACACAGAAAGACGCCATCGCGCCGCCTTTGGCGCGTCTTTGGAGGTGATGATTTTATGATGAAGCAAAAACCTATCAAATGTCCTTATTGCCACGCCAATGCCTCGCTCCGCCCGGCCAGCGTGGTTTATGGCTTGAACCGCCGCTCCCAGGGAAAATTTCTCTACCTCTGCGACCGCTGGCCCGCCTGCGACGCCTATGTGAGCGCCCATGACAGGACGCACCGACCTATGGGAACTTTGGCAAATGGAGATCTCCGGCACAAGCGCATTTTGGCGCACCGGGCATTGGAACAGCTACAGCAGAGCCGGCACATGGAAAAATGGGAGGTCTACATCTGGCTCCAGGCGAAGCTGGGGCTGGATGAACGGCAGACCCATATCGGCCAGTTTTCCGAATGGATGTGCGATGAGGTCGTCCGCCTCTGCAGGCAGGCCTCAGCTCCTCCCGCCGCCGGACAGGCGGCAGCCTGATGGGAGGTGAGTACATGACCAGTCTGACGAAACAGCAGCAGGAACTCGTTGCTCAAAACCTGCCGGTGGTGCATTGGGTGATCTGCGATTATATCCATGTGAATCCGACTATCTGCGGCCTGGAGTACAGCGATCTGTTCCAGGAGGGGTGCGTCTGGCTCTGCAAAGCTGCGGCCACCTATAAGGACGATGGGCGAGCGCAGTTTACTACTTACGCCAAAACAGTCGTAAAAAACGGGCTTCTGTCCTATTGCCGGACGATCTGCAACAGGGGCAAGATGTTCAGCCGCCTCATTATTGGAGAGCATGGGGAACTGGCCGCTGACGGCGAAGCCCTGAAGCCGCAGTCCGACGTATTTGACACCCAAGTGTCCCTGATGGAAACGCTGTCGCTTCTGGAAGCCAGCAAACAGGACTATGACGGTGTGGCCCGGCTTGGGATCGAAGCCCTGGCGCTCAAGCTCCAGGGGATGCGGGTCACGGATATTGCGGAACTCTACCAGGTTCCGCCCTCCCATGTGGGTGCATGGATCTCGCGTTCAGTCGCCAAGTTGCGCAGTGACCCCCGCTTTCTGGCAAGCCTGCTTTGATTTTGTTGAAAACCACGGCCTTCCCGCAGTAAAGGATATATAAAAGGAGGCATTGATCGATGGAACAGAAAACTTTATATACTGCAATCGGCCGTCTGGAGCGGGAAACAAATGGCTGCGGCCGGTCCTGCCCGGTCATCCGCCTTGGCGGTCAGCCCTACATGGTGGATATGCAGGAGCTGGTCGTTTGGACTGCCCTGAATTGGCGGATCTCCAAATGGGAGGATATTTCTTTTCAGTGTGATAAGCTGGCCTCATCTATGGGCGGTGCTGTCAGCCGGCCTTGGGATGACTGCGTGAACCGCCTGCTTACCCGCGGCCTGCTGGTTTCCGGCTGCGGGGAGACCGAATACGATGCGCTGTATGATCTGTTGAGTTCCCTGGGCATCATCCCCACCAGCGGCTCTGCCCTGGTGCGCGGCGTATCGTTTATGAAGCTGGTATTCAGCCGTCGGGTTTCAGTCAGGCAGGCGCTGAAGCTGTTTCGCAAAGACCGCCGGACCGACTATGAATCCCGCGTCATGCGGCTTTCCCGGCAGGCCCTGCTTTCCACTGCGGAGATCATCAAATGTGTGGAGCAGGATGTCTTCTCCCTCCCCAGCGAGCGGGTCCTGATGGAGAAGGTGTACGGCGACAGCGAAACCACCTGCCAGAATATCGCCAGCCTGATGAAGAACAGCCGGAGCAGCCAGGCGGTAACGCTGGCCGTTGCCAACCTGTATCTGCGCCAGCAAATCATTTTTGAAAGGATCAGTACATGAAATACCAATGGAGCCAATTTCCCTTTGTCCTGCGGCGCAAGATCCTGCTGACATTCCTGGCCGGGATCGCCAGCATAGCAGTCAGCCTTGTGATCTTCACTGTCACCGCAGACCGCATCCTTCTGGTGCTGGGTGGACTTATTTTTGCCGCTTCTCTGGTGCTGGGCAGCAGCCTATGGCGCACCGCCGCCCGGGGCCAGTACGAAGTGGTAGAAGGAATCTGCGCCGGCGTCAGTACCCCTATGCTGCGTCGTTACCGCAAGATCCAGCTGATTGATGAACAGGGGTCGGAGCGCACCTTGCTGTTGAGCAAAACCGCCAAGTTCCAGATCGGCGCCCGCTACCGCTTTTATTTTCAAAAAGGGAGCCGGCCTGCCGTCGGAAACGACTATCTGGATGCTGCCCTCTCCACCAATAGTTTCCTTGGATATGAGGTACTGGAGGACGCAGCCTCCTGTGCTGAAAATATGGAGCAAACACCCCATGAGTAGAAATAGGGATACGGCACCAAAGCCATAGCTTCAGTGCCGTATCCCTCTATTTTGTTATTCTCATACGGTAGCCGTGGCCTCGGACAGTTTCGATGATGCTAGTGCCCAGTTTCCGGCGGAGTTTATAAACCATGCTGGAGATTCCCGTCCAGCTTGCGTCATAGGAGTCCGCGGCAACAGCCTCGTAGATCTGGCGGGCAGAAAATACCTGCCCTGGCCGGCGGGCCAACAGGAGCAGAATATCAAACTCCATATGATTAAATCTTATTAGGAAAACACACTGCCAGAAAGGATGTAGCGGGACTCAGCCCGCCACGGCGGGAATTTCAGAAGTGTTAATTTCAATGTATTCTGCTATCTTACGAAATTCATCAGCGAATTTGCATTTAACGCTGATATTTCCATTTTCGTAAACCTTGATATGGTCTACAAGATCAATGAGAGCCTCCCGGGTTAGTTTGTCGATGTTCTGGTATTTCATAAAGGCCACCAGCGCCGGGTGCTCATTGTCAACACCGTTTGCCAGTTCTGCCCGTTCAGCGGTCAACCGTTCCAGCACATCAGAGAGGGCCGCTACCTGCCGTTCATAGTCGGCTTTCATGCTTCGATAGTCCTGTTGGGTAATTTCCCCGTCTTTCCAGTCTTGATAAAGAGACTGCTTGTAGCGGGTGATTTTCGCCAGTTCCTTTTCCTTTGTGGCAATCAGCTCGTCCAGTCTGAAAGACTGGCTTTTTTTCGTTGGAGCCGAATTGATACGAGCAATCGCCTCAGAATGAGAAACGGCTAAATGTACCTGGTACTGAATACCGAATAGAACAGCGGCCTCCAGCCGTTCATGCTTGATTGAGTGCATGGTGCAGGCTGTCCGGGAACGGTTTTTGTAAGTAGAGCAGGCATAATACACATGATTGTTTTTACTAACGCAACGAGTGACTGCCCGGCCACAATCGGCACATTTCAGAAAGCCGCTGAACAAATGGACTTTCCGGCCTTCGGGAGAAGTTCGGGTGTCACGCTTTAACAGAGCCTGCACCTTGTCAAAGGTTTCATAGTCGATAATGGCTTCATGCGTTCCAGCTACTTCTACCCATTCTTCACGGGGAACCGTTTCAATCTGGTGTACCTTATAACTTTTTACCCGGCTACGGCCTTGTGCCAAATCCCCGGTATAGGTGGGATTGGTAAGTATTGCATGGATCATCCTGCCGCCCCACATAGGCTCATCATAGCCTCTTGTAGAAACAGGCAGGCCCTTGAGTAGTTTATACGCAGAGGGACTCGGGACGCCATGCTCATTCAAATGCAGAGCGATGGCCCGTTTCGATGTTCCTTGCAAGAATAGCGAGAAAATGAGTTTGACCGTTTCAGCAGCATCCGGATCAACAATCAGTTTGTGTTTGTCTTTTGGGTGCTTAATGTACCCATAAGGAGCGAAAGCTCCGATGTATTGACCGTTGCGCCGCTTATAGTCAAATACCTGGCGGATTTTCTTTGAAGTCTGATAGCAATAGTTATCATTCATTACATTTGTTATCGGAACGATAATATTAGAAACGCTATCCGGGTTTGTAAAGCTATCCACATTTTCCGCAAGACTGATAAACCGGACACCCATCTGTACAAACAGGTTGTCAATCAGACTTCCCGCATCGCTGTAATTCCGGGCAAAACGGGAAAGGTCTTTTACCACAACACAGTTGATTTTCCCGCTCATTACATCGGCCAGGAGCCGTTGGAAATCTTCGCGGTTGGCATCTGTTCCCGTGTGTCCATCGTCCACATATTCGGAAACGCTTTCAAATTCCTCGATGTGCTTTTGATAAAAGTCATTCAGCAGGTCGCGCTGGTTTTTAACGCTGTTGCTATCGTCTTTTCCTTTTTTCAAATCTTCTTTGGAAAGCCGGATATATTCGCCCAGCCGCCAGCGCCGGATTGTATAAGAGGGGGAGAAACTCTGTTGAACCCCTCTGTTTTTTGTTCGTGGCATTGTTCCTCCTTCCCTATCACATTACACTTACATTATACCTCTGTCCCGTAGGGACAACAAGGATGGCTCCGCCTCGGGACATTTTGTCTCGAAGTAGGCGCGGGCCATAACCGAAGTTACAGCCCGCTTTTTTGACGGATCAAAAAGTCCGTCAAAATATCCTGGAGGGATGGCCCATTTTCTGTAAATTCCATTTTTACACCGATACCGCCGATGCTGAAGCAGTACGGATTTTGGGCAACTTGCAAAAACCTTATGACTCGCTCTTTTCGGGAAAGGGCATTATCAAAGGTCATACCGCTCACATCGGGCAGAGACTCGGGGGAGACTGCGCCAATGTCAACGCTTTTCATTCGTTCCAGTTCCTGTGCGGTTAATCTCACGGTAAAACCTCCTTTGTTCAGATTGATAAACGCCTCCCGGTTGTCCTGTGGGGAAACGCGAAAAGGCGGCACTGCACAAGTGCCGCCCTTTGGCCTGTCCTCACATCGGGACACAATGTCTCGAAGTTAATAGGGGCCGTTTTCGTAATGGTGCTGGGCATCGTCCAGCGTTTTGAAATCAAATACATAGTGGAGCTCACCGACAACGCGCCGGATGTCCTCGGGGGAAAAACCGCAGTTTTCCATCGCATAGATCACATATCCCCGGCAGGCGTTGTTGCTCCACGGCTCGGCCAGCATAGCGGCCAATACGGGATCGTATTTCATTTTCTAATTCCCCCTTTGATAAAATTTAGGGAACGCCGCGCCCATTTCCTTGACCTGTCCAAAGACAACTATACTCGGCGCGGCGCTCCCACGCAGACGAGAGGGCGGCCCGGAGGGACAGGCGGCCAGCCTGTCCACTGCCGGATCGTGGCCGTGGGATGGCCCGGCCCACTTGCGGCGCTGGTGTTGTTCGCTCATTTTCTTTTAGAAAAAGTCACCGCGCACCCGCCGCCTGGCTCCCCGGATCATGCTCGGGGCCGCCCTTGTTCATCTACGGAGAAAAGAAAACCTCCTCTCATAAACCGAGACATTTTTGGATGATATTCGGACTGGTTCATTGGGATTTTTTCAAATATTTTTTCATATTCTCCAAACCACGCTCCACAGCCCGCCGCACCGCGCTTTCGTGAACACCTTCCGCTTCGGCCACCTCAGAATAGGTCTTGCCAAGAATGACACAGGCATCTACACGGCGGCCTTGGGCTTCGGGCAGAGAGTTAAGCGCGTTCCACAGACGGATAAAGAGTTCCATGCGCTCCAAGAGCTCCTGGGGCGTGGGCTCATGCAGGCAGGCCGAGTATTCGATCCCGTCATCACAGTCCAAAGAATACTGCGCCTTGTGCCGGGAGAGCCGCCGCTGATAAGCCATCTCATGGCGGGTATCAGCCAAAAACACTTCGGCCACCTCGTCAGAAACCTCGATAAACTGATCCTGCGTGTGCCAATAATAAAAATCTTTCAGATGTTGGCGTCGGGAGATCGCGACCATATTTTGTCGGGAGTATTTAACCAATTTTTGTCGGAAAAGTCGGAGCCAGCAGAATAAATAAAAAGAGTGCCAACAACCCAGCACTCATAAATTGGTTACTCCTGCGCCACTACCGGCTCAACCGCAGGTATCTTGCCTGTTTGCAAAGAAACGGTCTCCAGTTTCTTTCCCCGGAAACTTTCACCACGCAGCTTAAACACAGTAGCATCGTCAAAGATGCGGTCCAGCGTACACAGCAAGGTAGCGTCTTCCTCAAAATCCTCGCGCCAGAGAGCCGGGTTCTTGTTGCTGGTGAAGATCATATTGAAACTGCCTTCTTTGTTGTATCGCCGGTCAATCAGGTCAAAGAACAGCCGGGTATTCTCTTTGTCAAAGGCACAGTGGCCAATCTCGTCAATAATCAGGCAAGAGGGGCGCACAAGACCGTTGAGGCAGGAATCGGTCTTTCCGGAACGTCTGGCTGCCGTGAATCGGTCCCGGAGTTCAGATGCCTTAATGAAATAGGTCTTCAATCCGTGCTGGCAGCAGGCGTAGCCGAAAGCCTGTGCCAGATGTGTTTTACCTGTACCTGCCGGACCAATAAAGGCTAGGTTTCGGTGAGAGTAGATGGCATTCAAGGACGCCAGAACCTTCAGACGCTCCACATCTCTCCCTTTGAGCAGCGAAAAGTCAAAATTTTCAAAGGTCTTGGGTGCTTTTGTGGGAAGACGGCTCATCTTCAATAAAGTCTGAATAGTGGTCTGTTGCTTCTTTTCACTGAGATAGGAGAGAAGCGCCTGCACAGCTTCCATTCCAGCTTCCGAGAATTCCCGGTCTTCTGCAAACAGTGCGAATTCCTCCGCGGAAAGATCCAGCTTCAAAACAGAAGCAGCGGACGCCACCTGCTCAAAGATTGTTTCCTTCATACCTGGTCCTCCTTGTCAAAATCAAATTTGGCAAAGGAGAGATCCTGTGAGGGCTTTGGAAGCTGTAAAATCTGTGTTTGTACAGGCGCTGTGGGAAATTCTTCTGGCTGTGCCAAGGATTCGTACTGTCCTTCACAGAAACTGTCGGTGCGGCTCCAGGTAACAGTATGTGTAGCCAGCAGTACCTTCAGATCAGCAGAATAGATGTGCAATAAATCACCGCTGCGCTCTACTCTCGCCGTTGCGCCCGGATAGCTGTAAGGTACTCCGAAACGTCGGCCTTCGTAATTTACAAAGCCGTCAAAGGAGATCTTTCTTTCCGGACAGAGATAGAATCGGACAGAATCCTCCGGCACCATACGCAGCTGTTCTCCGCATACAGTTTCGTGAATCTTTTGAGGCGCACCATCCACCGTACGGCGGTATGTTCCGTTCTGTTTGTTGCACCATTCCAGCGCCTGCCAGTTGAGATCTGTAAGATCGCAGAACACTCGGTCAGCCAGGAAATTGTCCTTCACGAAGCGAACCAACCGCTCCACCTTGCCTTTGGTAAAGGGATGCCGCGGCTTGCAAAGCTTTGTCTCGAAGGCCAGGGCTTGCATAAAAGTCTCGTAGTCTTTCTGCCAAACTGGATGTCCCTCCAGATCCCGGTGCAGCACTACACTCTTCATATTGTCGGTTAACACATAGCGTGGAATCCCCATGTACTGGAAAGCGTGGATCATCCCAATAAACAGGTTTTCCTGTCGGGCATTGGGGAAGAACTCAATATACCGCTGTCCACAATGGTGGCAGATCATGGTAAAGCAGGCAACTCGGTAGGTTTGCCCATTGTAATCCAGAACATCAGTGAATCCCCAATCCATCTGGTAAGCTTCACCGGGCTTTGTGACGTACCGGCGGCCACGGTTTCCCTGCGCCGCAACCAACTGGCGCTTGGCTGGAATAAGGTGTTTGTGGGCGGCGATATACTCTTTTACAATGGTTGCCCCGCCTTCAAAACCGGCCTGTCGCAAACTCTCCAACACTACAGAGGAGTTCTTGACTCCTTGGCGCAACAAACTGTCCAACAGGCCGGTATAACCGCTGAGTTTTGTGACCGTATGTTTACTGCCTTTGGTGCTCCGAGGCAAATCTTGGAAGCTGTTTTTCTTGAGTCTGCGCAGTCTGCTACGAGATACGCCGGTTCGTCGTTCTAATTCGGCCAAGTTGATACGTTCCAGGGAAAAGGAGTCTCCCTGGAACGCCTTCATTTCTTCTATGGCTTGTGCTATACTTGGTGCAAAGCCATTACCATTTTGCTCTTTCATCGCTATTCCTTTCCGCTGGGTTGTTGGCACTTTCCAGTGTACAGGATTTAAAAGAGCATCGGTAGTGGCTTTATCTTTTCCGACTAAATTTGGTCTCGAACGCCCGACACTTGAAGGTTAGTTTCTCCCGACCCGAATACAGATTGATTGTAGCCATAATAAACCTCCGTTTTGGTGTTGGGTGGATAAGTGACCGAAACGGGGCTCGGCGGGGAGCGGCACCCTGGGGAGCCACTCTGTACCTCGGGACACTTTGTCTCGAAGTACGGATAACAAAAAACGCCTGCGCGACACAAAGCCACGCAAGCGCATGAAATGATAAATCCATTTATGTACTGCCAAATTGCACATTTACCGCCGGACTGATCCTGCTGGCCGGGTGGGCTTTTTTTGACAGGTTAGGGGGATGGAAAAAGAAAAAGGCCACGGCGATACCTCCTTGATACCGCCGTATCCTTAAAAAAGGGCGACTTTAATACACCCTCCGAATTTCAATTTTTCAAAAGAAAATCGGCGGCTTTGAGTTATAAAATTTCAAAGCCGCCGTAAGGTAAACCAGTAGCGGCTCCCCTTAAATGAAATGCCTATTTTTTCAGTTGGTAGAAATCATAAAATGCAGCGTGTTTTGCAATAAGAGTTTCAAATGTACCATGCTCAATGATTTTTCCCTCTGCCATAAAAATAATCTCGTCATACAGTTCAAGAATATCTTTACTCATATTGTGCGTGATTGTAAGTAGCGTTAAATCAGATATTGCTAATAACCTGCTTTCAATATCATAAGCAGTCTGCATATCTATTGCAGAAGTTCCCTCGTCTAAAATTAAGAGTGGTTTTTTACGGATTAAAGCCCTTGCTACGGCAATTCTTTGCTTCTGCCCACCGGAAAGATTAGCGCCATTTTCTCCGACATGATATTCAAGGCCGTTTGGTACTTGCTTGATAAAACTTGATAAACCACTATCAGATAAAGCAGACTGTAATTCTTTTTCGCTGTAATCTTCATGCAAGCAAATATTATCGAAAATACTTTCATCGAACATATAGACATTCTGATGAATGATCGACGACAGGGCAGTTATTTTATCAATATCCAAGATTGATAGACTGTCTGCGTCATATAGTACATTACCTGTGAAATCGGAATAATATCCGGCAATTAACTTAATAAGCGTTGATTTTCCGCAACCACTTTTACCAACAAAAGCATATTTTTTCCCTTTTTCAATGGATAGTGAAATACCGCCTATAACTTCATTTTCTTTATCATAAGAAAAGTGCAAATTTTCTACACAAATTGCATCATTGAAGGTAGGAGATTTTTTCGTACTTGCGTCTTGTTTCTCGTAATCTGAAAGTTGATTTAGCTTTTGTGCAATCGGCTTTATGCTTTTAATTTTTGGGATATTACTAAAAATAATTAAAAGGGGGTTGGCAAGGTTACTGCTTACCTGCACCATGCCTAATAACGCTCCTGCGCTGATGCGTCCAATGATAATGAAGTATGCCGAAAGAAAAACAACAACAACCTGAACAAGAAGCGCAAGTACCATAGAAACCGCTTCATTTGCGGCAATCGCTTTATCAACTGAATATTTTGCTTTTATCGTGTCCTCGTTACTTGCTTCAAATCGTGAAAGAACATAGTTTTTCATTCGGTAGGACTTGATAACTTCAAAACCGGATAACAGATCTTTTACATGGTTTGTAAAAACGGATAGCATATCAGAATACTTATCCTGTCGTTTGGAGAGTAGCCCTCCAAACAGACTGGGTACAATAAGCATAATGGCGATTGCGATAATCACGCATATCGTAACGATAATGTCAAAGTAGATCATTACAGCAAGGGACGCTATGAAAATAATCGTGTACTGGATAACTTGCAACATAGGAAGTAAATAGTTATCTTCTATCATTTTCACATCATTCGTAATTGCGGATAAATAATCCGCAGTATGATTTTTAGAGTAGTCCTCAATCGTGTGTCGCTCAATTCCTATAAAGGTTTTAGAACGGACAGCTTTCATAATCTTACAGACAAACTTTTTACTGAACAAAGATTGTAGGTACATGAATACTCCCATAAGCGCAAAGTAGACTAAAGAAAAGAGTAGTATTCTGATGAAGCCGTCCATATCGCCCATATCTACAATATCCATAACCTGTTGCAATAAGATAGCGATAAACACATAAGATAGGGAGCTGATTGCAGTAAATAACACGGTAAGGAACAGCAAGAGTTTGTATTGTTTCAAATAACGTATCATAAATTGGTTTCCTCCTATTTTCTGTTAAAGAGCAAATCGCAAACAAGTCCTACTGCGCCTAAACCAAACAAACAGGTAGCTGCTGATTTATAGCCTTTTTCAGATAAATGTGCAGCTCCTATCATCAGCCCAATTTCTGCCGCAGCAGATATAGACTTTGATACAATGCGGAATGAACGCTTTTCCCATGCCTTATTTGCAGCACTTTCAATTTTGTTTGCAGCGTTTTCGATTTTTTGATCTACATTAGACATAACAATCTCCTTTCATACATTAAGACGGTATGTATATCCCTAAAAAAATAATACCTTATGAACGAATGTATTGTTTGAAAATAAAACTGCCTTTTACAAGGCAATTTTATTTACTCACCTACATTTAGGTGTTCAAGGTAGTTCTTCACTATTCCGAAGATTTCATCGTCAATAATCGGTAGGTTCATACTGTCCAACAAATACTTGACAAAAGCAAACTTTGACAGCAGTTCCTCCTGTGTTGCAGGATAGACCGATGGAAGTAACCAAAAGTTTGTAAGCAACGGCAAAAGTTCAGAAAGTTCTTTTGCATACTTTGTCTGGATAGAACCGTCCTCTATTCCCTCTTGAATAAGCTGGAGCCAAAGGGGGGCGATCAATCTCCTATTTGTGTCAGCAAGTTCTGCTAATAGACGGGGATTTTTCAAAAGAGGAATACTTTGTTTTCCAATTTCTGTCCTCTCAATATCTGCATGGTTTAACTTTATGACCTCGCGCATTTTTTGCAACCCGTTTAAGTGCTTTTGCTTTTGTACGGTAACAAACGGATTGTTGTCAAAAAAAAGTTTCTCACCTAAAGCGTCAATAATTTCCTCTTTTGACTTGAAGTGATGATAAATAGCACCTTTAGTCAATCCACCGAGTTCATTTACAATATCTTGAATAGTTGTATTGTCATACCCTTTTTCCAAAAAGAGCCGCTGAGCCACATCTAATATTTTTTCAACCGTGATTTCTGGATATTTGTTTCGTGCCATGTGTCCACCTCATCTGAATAACATACTTCCAGTATGATTACATTATAAGCATTTTTTCAATTTCTGTCAAGATACATTCGTTCGGTATATATATGAAATTAAATAGTCAGTAGTATGAAATATGCAATCGTTCAAATAATAACACCTGAAATGTAAAATTACATTAGGTGATATTATGAAGATTGAGAGAGATGAACGACGATTTGATTTTCACGATATAGGGCTCGCCATCAAGCGGGCAAGGGAGGCCAGCGGGATGACGCAGGAGCAACTGGCCTATATTGTTGACCGGGCTCCGCGCACCATCATGTATAACGAGAATGACGGCCAGCACCCCAGCTTTAATACCTTTTATCAGATGGTGACAATGTTTGATATATCGGTAGATCAATACTTCTATCCGTCCAAGAATAAAGGGAGCGAGTGCAGAAAGCGCATTGACGCTATGCTTAACGCCCTGGACGAAAAAGAATTAAAAATTGTAGAAGCCACGATCCAAGCGATGAAAGCGGCTAAAGAAACGGAGGATGCGTAAAGAGAAACACGCGCCTCCGTTTTTTGCGCCATTTCCGGGGCTTGCACAAAACGGCAAGCAATTCGGGTGTGGCCACACTCCGAAATTTTTGCAGGCCGCAGGCCCGCAAAAATGCTTGTTGGGGAGCTCCCCAAACCCGCTGGACTTCGGGACAAATTGTCCCAAAGTCCCGGCGCAAGCGCCTGTTGGATGCGGCCCGGGCTAACGCTCCTGGGCCTTATTTTCCCGCCCGTCCGTATGACCGAGCAGATAATCAATGTTTGCCTTGACCGCAACGGCCTGCCGCATATCCGCCTGGGCTTTGCGGTACTCGGCATAGAGGGCCTTTTTCTTTTCGGAGAGCTCCCGGCGCTCCTTTTTCAGCGTGTCCATTTTTGGGAGTTTCGCCCCGCCTAAAAGATCATTCATGGCAGCTTTCGCCGCCCGGTATGCGGCCAGCTCCGCTTCATGCTGGGCCAGATATTTTCTGCTATACCGGGCCGCCTTATAGCCATCGAACACGGGCCGGGTTTTTGCAAAATCCACCGTAGCGCCCATGAGCTGTACTGTATGGGAGAGGATCGCTTCGGTTTCCCGAAGCTCCTCAGCCAGGGCGTGAAAGCGATCTACCGCCGCCTCGGTACTGGCCGCCAGTTCCTCATAGTCTGTGAGCTTATGCTCCTGGAGATATTGGAGCGCGGCGGCCATCTGTTTGAGGTTGTAAACTTTGGCCCACCGCGCATAGGCCGGGCCCTTGCCTTGTGCCATGCGCTCTTGAATATCAATAATCAGATTGACACGCCGGGACGGAGCTGGGCCGTCTTTCGGGAGCTCCGGGATCGGACGCTCCCCGGCAATCACCGCCCGGATGTCATCGGGATCAAAGCCTGGGCCCAGGACAGAAGCCCGCAGACGAGTGTACTTATCCTGCCCAGGAGCCAGGAACGAGATCACGCCGCCCCGTCCATGCTTCACCGCAAATCCGGACTCCTCCATAAGCCGCAGGAACGCCGGAAAGTCGGCGGGCTTTTTCCCCAGGGCCTCCACGATGGCCCACCGCACCCGCTGTTGTGCAGAGGGCGGCTTTTCCCCGATCCACTGGCCATAATGGAGAAAGCGGCCCTTGCTGTGCTGTTTTGGATTTTGGATAACAGACAGCTCATGCTCGATGCACACCCGGTCAGAGAGCCGCCGCACCGCAAAGCTGGAGCCGATGAAGTTATGAAACTTCCGGGAGCAATCCTGGGCCGTGGAATTATAATAAATGTGATTGTGAATGTGGCCCTTGTCGATGTGGGTACAAACGAAAAACTGGTACTTGCCCTTTGTCCAGCGCATGGCCGTTTCATAGCCGATTTTGTTGGCCTCCTCCGGCGTGACCTCACCGGGAGGAAACGCCTGCCGGATCTGAAAGAACAGGGCCCCGCGTTCCACAGCCCGGCCCGTTTCCGCCTGGTACTGGCTTTTGGTCAGAAGAAACTCAGCGGGGGCCGATGCCGGATCGCAGAGGTAGGAAGACACAGCTCCTATCTTTTTCGGATTGAGCCCGTAGGCAAACCGATCTTCCATCGTCTGGACAGCAGTTTTTCCTGCCGCTACCTTGTAGGGCCGGATGTAAGTTGTAGCGATAGTCGCGCCTCCTTTCTGAAAAAAGACGGCGGCTGTGCTCCAGCCGCCGCAAAGGACTTCGGGACAAATTGTCCCAAAGCATCATCCCGCAATAAATGTCTTTAACGAGTAGTTGAGATCATCCAGCTTGCAGACCAGCCACTCGGCTGCGGCGGGCAGGCCGAAAGGAGAAAGCAGAAAAGCAAGCACCAGCCCGGTGCTCCCCCATTGTGGATTGCTCTGAATGAACAGCTCGAACAGGCCGCACACTGCAAGAATAAGGGACAGGATACCAAGAACCCAGGACGCAAGGGAAACGCTGAAATTGAGGACTGCGACAATCAGCGTAAGAGCCAGCACAGCAGGAGCCGCGATGATTTTCAGAATGATCCGCATAGCTTGATACCTCCTTGTTTTTGTTGATGGTCTACCTCTATATGACTATTATACCTCTGTCCCGGAGGGACAACAAGGATGCCTCCGGCTTTCAGCACCTCGGGACAAAGTGTCCCGAAGTATAATCCCATCGTAAAAATGTAAAATTTGTGCTATTCTATATTTAAGAAAAAAGAAAGGGTTGGTTTTATGAGAATGGGTGAAGGTAGGGAAACCTTCAATAGGCTTCTAAATTGGGATAGAGGACAAGCTCCTTCGGAGCGTTTAGCCGCTATCATATTATCCAATGAGGGCTTTATGGGAATTGACCCCTCACATCCGTTAGGTGGTAAAGACGGACTAAAAGATATGACTCTATCCTTCGAAGGAAAACGGTGGATTGGAGCTGTATATTTTCCGCGCGGCCAGCAAACATTTACGGTTATAAAGGACAAATTTATTCACGACCTAGATGGCGTAAAAGCCAATGGTGCAAAGGGCCTGGTTTTTGTAACAAATCAAGAATTACGCCTTAATGAAAGAAAAATTTTATCTGAGCTGGCCCCTAATATTGATATTCAAATATATCATTTGGAAAGAATTGCATCTTTACTGAATACACCTTCTTTCTACGGAATCAGAATGGAATTTCTGGATATTGAAATGAGCAAGGAAGAACAATTATCTTTTTTTGCCGATAAAGAACAACGCCTTATAAGGATGGAAAACATTTTAGAGCGAATGGTTAGTGGTCTGGATGAATACAAGGCATTAGACAAATCTGTTTCGACAAAATTAGAGACTGATGACGATGAGCCTGAAGAATATACGATTGAACCGCGCACGATGGACGAAGTTGCAGAAGCAGCGTATCAGTTCGTAGAAAAAATTTGGTTTGATCGCCATCTATCGTTAAAATATAAGGTTGAAAAGGGTATAGAAACTGTCGATCCTCAAATTTGGGAAGGTGCATTAAAGTCTGCTGAAAAAATGATACAGAAATATGGAGAGGAAAACCTCGGGCCTTATAGTGATTTTGAATGGGGAATGTTAAATGGAAAACTATCGGCACTTAGGTGGGTATTAGGCGAAGATTGGGATATGCTTGATACATAAAAATAACGCGGGGAAATATGGGCATATACCCCTTTCCCCGCATTTTGTCATAGCTCCACAATAGCAGACAGCTTTTTCAAAAGATCGGACAATGGCCCCCACAGCTTTTCATAGTCCCGTTGCAGGGCTTTGATTTCCTCGGGATAGATCCCGCCGTAGGTGTTGGCCTGGATTGCCACTTGATTGAGATTGTTTGAGCACCGCCGCTGGAGCGACACCAGCTCACGGACGGGCGAAAGGTCAACATGGAGCACATACCCATTCAACGCCATTTTCCGCATATAGGCCCCCATGTTTCGGATGCCCGCCTCGGCCATGCGTTCCCGGATCAGCGCCTGCTCCTCCTCCGACACCATCACATGGAGATTGATCGGGCGGCGGCGTTTCTTTGTCATCGTTCCTCCCGTTCCAGACTGCGGCTGGCCCGGGGCGGCTCCTTTACCTTGTCTAAAGGCTTCTCCCGCTCCCGGGGGCTTGCGGGGATCGGAGCATGAAATTCCCGGTAAAGTCGCATGGCCTCCTGGTCGGCAAGCTCCTGTTCTCGCTTTTTCTCCATAACACAGACCTCCTATCTATCGTCCCGGCTGGGACTTTTCTTTTCCGGCGCATCCGGGGCCCGCTGTTCCCGGGCCTTGCGTCCGGCCTCTTTCATCTGCTCGGCAATCGGCGGCTTCTTTGCCGCACCGCGCTCCGGCACAGGTTCACGGCCTTCGGGATTGTCATGGGCGGGCCGCAGCTCATAATCGGCCATCTGCTTTTCTGTCAGCGGGTGGAGATACCAAAGCTCACCCCATGCCCGGAATGACTCGCCCTCCACAGGTTGGCGGGTATTGTAGTTGAGATGAGCCACAGGCAGGTTGTCCTTCGGGCGGGGATAGGTAGCTATATCCACGGGCCGCTGGGTTGAATAATACTTGAAAAAATCCGGGCCGGAGGTTTCCAGCCGGGAAACGCCATACTGCTTTTCATAGCTGAACACGCGGCGGTTATAGTCCCCGATGGCTTCACATTCCTCGTTGAAGTAATGGCCCCAATAGTAGTCTCGTTTCCCGCCCTCCTGGGTAAACTGCCAGGTCACAAAGGGATTAGGGGCCTTGAAATTTTCTCCCATCGCAAAGCCCCGGCCATTGTCAAACAAAACAGACTGCCGGATCACATAGCCTTGATTGTTTTCCAAAGTAGCACCTCCTTAAAAAGCGGGCACTTCGGGACAAATTGTCCCAAAGCGCCACAGCATAAATGTTGACAGCATCCGGGTCGAAATGGGGCAGGCCATACTCTGATACGGCCCGCCCCAAAACAGCCCCCGGAAAGCCTTGATACAAGCGGGTTTTAAGGGGCCTAATTGTCAACACCCCAGCCCCGCTTTTTCCGCATATATTCCCTCTGCTGGCGGCGGTGGGCTTTCTTTGCACAGGCCGCCGAGCAGTACGCCTGCCGCCGATCCGGGGGAACAGGCCCGCCGCAGACCGGGCAGACCTTGAAATCCGGCCTGGGCCCTTCGGTCAAGAGAGCTGCCTCCAGCGCCGGATCAAGGGGCAGGACGGCCTCCCGGAAATAGCGGCAGTATGCGCCCGTCCAGCATTTCCCCAGCATATAGCACTCACAGTCCAGCGGCAGACACCCGCACTCCCGGTCATAGTTGGCGCACCATTTTACCACAAGAGAGCGGATGGCCGCTTTTTCTTCCCGGGTAAGTTCGCGGGACATCGCCTCACCTCCCGCCAGCCGGGGCTTTCAAAAGTTCCCGGTAGCAGGACACACAGCGGATGCCCCGCCAGTAGGGACACCCAGAGCACCGGGAGCCCCTGGGCGGCTTTGCCGGGGCCGGAGCCTGGGGATGGGGCTTCTGCTTCATCATTTTTTCAAAGGGGCTGTTGGTAAACCTCACTTGTCAGCCTCCTCTCCGCCATCGTCCTCCTCGTCCCAGGGCGGGCCGTCATCGTCCTCGTCCCCGTAGGGTTCCTCGCCGTCATAGCCGTCCAGCTCCCCGCCGTAGTCCTCCTCGGGCTCGGCGGCTTTTTGGTGTTTCGGGCGGTAAATCTTAAAGTACCAGCCAGCCCCGCCTCCGATCACCGCCACGGCCAGCACCAGCAGAAGCATCCCCATATTGCCGCCAGTTTCCGGCTCGGCCTCCTCCGGGGCAGGTTCCTCCGTTTCCTCCGTTTCCACGGGTTCCGGCTCAACGCCCGCACATTCGGTCATATTGATGGAGCAGACCGGGCAATCCGTATTGACAGCCCCCGCCGCGCATTTTTCAGAGCAGGAGCAGGTGGCCTGTTCCACCCCGGCAGCCTCCGCCGCAGCCAGCAGATCGGCCTCGTCCGTCATGCTCAAAAAGTAGGTTACATACTGCTCGCCCTCCTCGTCCACGGGCTTGTCGTAGTCAATGACAATGTAAAAGGTGTTTCCGCCCGCCGTCTGCACCGTGATAAACTGCTTGTTGGTGTACTCGTCATAGAGCAGATCGCGGGTAACAAGGTTGCCCTCCTCCGAGAAGCCCTCGCCCGGTTCGATGGTGGGCTCCGGCTCCGGGGCCGTGGTTTCCTCGGTCATGGTGGGATCGCCATAGTTTTCGCCCTCACCGCCGTCTGCATAGGCAAAGGCCGGGACAGCGCAAACGCCGCATAAAAGAACGGCGGCACAGAGCGCCGCCGTCAAAGACTTCCATCGTTTCATATTCAGTTTTCCTCCTTCCCGCCGGGCTCGGACTTCGGGACACTTTGTCCCAAAGTACCATCGCCCTTCAGCTTTTCAAACAGCAGAGGGAGCTCCGCCAGGGGGATGCTCATGCCCCGCACAATATCCACGATCTCGCTGTTTTCCGCCTCCAGCTTTTTCTGCTCCAATTCTTTCAGCCGGGCCTGCTGTTCGCTGATTTTGGCCTTGACCTTATCAATCTCAGCCTGGATTTTCATGCTTTTTGCCGTTGCCATGTATAACCTCCAATCATGGTAAACGCCCGTAGGCGTAGAAATGAGACTGCCAGTAGCTTGTATTTAGGTTCGCGTAACCGATGGGATCTCCACAGTGGAGCATCTGCCCGTCACCCACATAAATCCCACAATGGCTCACCCCCGGCGTATCATAAGTGCCCTTGAAAAAGACGAGATCGCCGGGTTGCGGATTGCTGGTCGGCGTACAGATGTTATAGAGCCCCTGGGCCCCCAGGCGGCCCACATTCCAGCCGGAGTGATTGATTACCCAGGACACATAGCCCGAGCAGTCAAAGGATGTGGCCGGACTGGAGCCACCCCACACATAGGGATAGCCGATATATTTCTCGGCCTCGGAGAGAATGGCGGCAAATGTTTCGTCATCCAGATACTCCCGGGGCACCTCGTACCCTTCGGGCGGTTCGGTGTACTTGCCGACATACTCGGAGCCGGGGAACAAATCCGGGCGGTTTCCCAGCGTTGCCATATAGATGGCATATCGGGACATCTGATCCTCGCTTAACAGGTAGACGGGCAGATGGGACAGGTTTTTGTTTTCCAGCGTCACATAGCAGATATAGTAATTGTAGGGAACCTCCACCTCGTAATCGTTGCCCTCGCTGTCGGTGCGGGTTTCCGTCCGGTAGCGTACCTCCACCACCACATCCTCGGTCAGAATGTACTGGCTGTCAAAGAGCGTTTGCAGAGAGCCCTCCACCTGGTCAAGCGTCCACTGTCCTTCATGGAGCGAACACAAAAGGGAAAGAAGCACATAGGGATCATGCTCAATTTCGTCCAGGTCGAAGTGGTACTCGTCATAGTCGTGGGTGCTTTCGTAGCTGTCCAGATAGTCCGTAAGCTCCGCCTCCAAACCACAGTAGGCGGCTTCGGCTCCCAGCATATCCCCGTCCTCACAAGGATAGGTGCTGGCCCCCACCGCGCCGATGGTGCTGTTTCCCAGCGTAACAAGAGAAGAAGAACAGGACTGCATCACCAGCACAAGCAGGACGCAGGCCAGAGCCAGCAGACAGCCCACGGGATGGCGTTTGACAAAGCCCACCGCCCGGGCCGCCAGCTTTTCTGTGGTAACAGCCGTTTTCCCGGCGGCCTGGGCTCCGTGTTTGGCAGCCTCCTTTGCCTGCTTCTGGTATCGCCTGCGGAGCCGCCGCTTCTGCCAAAAACGAGACAAGGCGTTTTTGGAGAGCTCCGGGTGTTCCTGGGCGGCGGTATGAAAGTGATAATCCGCCGTGGCCTTGATATACCGGGACTCCGCCTTCTGAACCGCTTTCGCCGGATGTTCCCGGATTTTCCGCTTCACAAACCGGGAGCCATGCCGCAGGGCAGACTCGCCCACAAGCTCGGAGCGGTGGGCCCCTTCGATGCCCACATTCTCATGCTCGTTTTCGTAAATCTTCCCATGCACAAAGCTGTGGGCGGAGCCGCTGGCCACCCGGCCCACACGCCTCACTGGGCCCGGCTTTTTGGGCGGCTTCTGTTTTGCCAGCTTTTCCTTTGCCCGATCCAGCTTTTCCCCGCGCTTTTCCATGCGGAGTTTGGATGCCGCCGCTTTCTCCTGGTTGCTTTTCTGCCGGAATTTTGACTTTGGGACACTTTGTCCCGAAGTGCCCCCGGCGCTTTCTGCACCAGTTCCGCCCGGATCGGCGGCCCCAGCCGCCTCCCTGGGCCCTGGGCCCGCGTTGTTATTCGGTTTTCGTTTCATTCTTCACATCCTCCGGGCGGGTAGTCAGCAGGTTATAAATCTCACCTTTCGGGAACCGATCCACAAAGGGGATGGTCACATTCCCATAGAACAGCAGGCCCTCGCCGGAATTGGAGTGGGTGATGTAGGAAAGCTGATGCTCGGAAATGCCGAGCTGTTTTGCAAGGATTACCCGGTCGCTTTGGGCCTGGGACAGCAGGATCATAAAATCCGTGTTGTCGAGAATGTTCTCAATCTCCCGGCTGGCCAAAAGGTCTTTCACATTCTGTGTAAGTGCGCTGGGGACACAGCCCTTCTTGCGGAGCATTTTCCAGACCGCAACAAAGTAGCTGGCGGTCAGAGGATCGCGGAGCAGGACATGGAACTCGTCAAAGTAGCACCAGGTCGCCACGCCCTCCCGGAAGTTGGTATCCACCGCCTGGGAGACAAACTCGTTTGTGATGTGCATGGCAATCTTGCGGAGATTTTCTCCCATGTTCTTGAGCACGATGCACACCACCCGGCTGTCCGTTTTTACATTGGTCGGATGGTTAAAGAGATTGAGAGAGCCCGTACAGTAGAGCTCCAGGGCCGTTGCTACCCGGCGGGCCTCCGGCTCCGGCTGTTTCAAAAGCTCCTCGTACAAGTCCTGCAACAGCGGCGTTTTTTCCGTGGCAATCCCCAGGGCCTGCTCCCGGTAGACCAGCCGCACACAGCGGTCAACCACCGTTTTTTCGATGGGCTGTAAGCCGTCCTTGCCGCCTACCACCAGCTCACACAGGGAAAGCAGGAAATCCGCCTTCATGGAGAGCGGGCTTTCCCCGGCGGTCATATTGAGCTCCACATCCATCGGGTTTAAGTGATGGGGGCTGTCCGGGGCGATCTCGATTACCTGGCCGCCCAGCCTGCGAACCAGCGGGGCATATTCCCCCATCGGATCGACAATCAAAATCCGATCCTGGGGGATGGCAAGGAACACATTTAGGAGCTCCCTTTTTGCGGCAAAAGATTTTCCCGAGCCGGTAGAGCCCAGGTAAAGACCGTTGGCCGACTTCAGCTTTTTGCGGTCAGCCATGATGACATTGTGGGAAAGGGCGTTCATGCCGTAGTAGAGGGCCTGCCCAGCCATCCGCAGCTCCCTTGTCATAAAGGGAATGAAAATCGCCGTGGAGCTGGTAGTCATGCCACGCTGGATCTCCACCTCGTTATAGCCGAGAGCCAGCGAGGACACAAAGCCCTGTTCCTGTTGCCAGTCAAGACGCTTTAAGGAGCAGTTGTATTTCTGCGCGATGCCGCCCACAGTAAAAACATCGTTTTCCAGCCGCTGGCGGGTGGGGGCAAGGTTTACCACCGTGAAAGTGAGCAGGAACATCCGCTCGTTGCGGGACTGGAGGTCAGCCAGAAGCTCCGCCGCGTCCTTGCTGAATGTGATGAGGTCGGGCGGGAGAATGTCGGGATCGTACCCGGCTCGCACCGCCTTGCGCTGTTCCTCCACCTTCATTTTACCGATGTCGGAAATTTTTCCCTTGATGGTCTTAATGGCCTTGAGCTGATCCACCGTCTGAATATGGAGCGTAACCGTCATTTCCGCATCCATCTCCAAAATCTCCGCAAGGAGTTTGTCAGAGAGTTCGGACGCTAAAATCTGCAAGTAGGACACCGCGCCCCAATACTGGCCGATCCGAAACGAGCGGGACTGCCTAAAGTCGAAGCTGTCCGGGGCGATAAAGTCCTTTGTGCCGAGCCCGGTCTGCGGAATGTCCTTCCACGAAAAGCGGAACGGCTCTCGGTTTCCCGGGTGCATCTGGCTGTGGAGCAAGGCCAGCCTTGCCCGCCCGTCCATCGGCTCACAGGGAACGCCCAGCCGCTTGAAGTTGCCCATCACATCGGCCTCCACGCGCTCCAGGCGGGGGCGGGCCTCCGCGATCCCTTCGGCGGGTATGCCGAAAGTGATGTATTTGGAGCGTTCAATGCCGTTGTTGCTTTTGGCGATCTGATTTTTCAGCATCCCTGTAAATTCCTCCCGGACGCTGTTAAAATCATCATCCGCCTGGGGAATGTTTACCTTATAGCGGCTCCTGGAATGGGAGCGGCGGTTGATAAAAGAAAGCTGGAACGGCAGAGTGCTGTCAAAGTAGTTGAGGAACGAGCTCCAGCCGCCGAAAATAGCCGTCTGATCCTCGGTGCTTGCCACGGAATAATTGATGTCCTCATATTCCACCGTCTTTGTATAGAGCCCGCCCGGGAGCTTGCACACCCCGTCCGGGTGCATCGCCAGATAAGGAATAGTCTGCTGGACGGACAGGGCCGCCCGGCTGTTACCCCTTCCGGGGCTGTTTTTGCTGTTTGCCTTTCGCAATCGCATCCTCCTTTCTCACAGCGCTCCGCCCGGTAAACGGGGCGTAAATGTTTTCTGTCTGATAATGCCGAACCCCGGGCCGCAGGAATTTGGCCCGAATGATGTTGTGCACCACCTTTTCAAAGGGGAGCCCGTCTTTTTCGTACATCGCCAGCAGGAACGCCGGGAGCATGACGGCCAGCATTAAGAACATGGCTCCGGTATTTCCGAGTGGCTCCCGGGTCAGCAGGTAGGACGGGATGCCGATGGCCGCCGCCCCGCCAAAGCAGATAAGCTGGCGCTTTGTCAAATTGAACGCCATCTTCGTTTTGATTTTGGATAAGTCATTCGGGACATTTACATAGGGCATGAGAAACCTCCTTTCTCGCCCCGGAGACTTCGGGACAATTTGTCCCAAAGTCCGGGACGGTGCTTTCTACCTCATTTCCCCACACATCCCAGCCGGGCGGCGTCTGTCTTGCGAACAGCTCCACCCGGGGCAGATCGCCCATAAGTGCAACAATCTTTTCCCGGGCCTCGTCCGGCTTTTTGCTGTGGGCTTCAATGGGGGAAATGATAAACTGGTGGATATTGGCCGCCTGCCGCTTCGGATGCCCTTTCGTTGCCAGCAGGCAGACCTCCGCATTTCCCCTCGTCCAAAAGCCCAGGCCGTAAAACCAGCTATCGGCCTTCCTGTTTTTCTTCAGCCAGACGAAAGCCACGGACTTATACTGAAAGCCCCACGCCTTAATCAGCCGCAGAGCCTCGGGGAGCTGGGGGAAAGTCGCCCACAAAAAAAGCGCACTGTCCGGGGCGGCCAGATCCGCCACCGGGAGCGCACATAACTCGTCAATCCCCATTGTGGGATAATGATTTTCCGCCGCCCCCTGTACCTTGCTCCGCTGGTACTGCCAGGGAGGATCGGCGTAAATGATAGAATAGTCTCCGATAATCAAACTCCTTTCTCCCCGGCCTCCACCGCCGAGCGCGCCACGCGGATGCGCTCACTGGCGGCGGCGTAAAAGGCCGGAGCCGTTTCAAAGCAGACGAAGCTGCGGCCCGTGTTGAGGGCGGCAACAGCGGTTGTGCCGGAGCCCGCGCAGATGTCGGCCACCAGCTCGCCGGGCCGGGTGTAGGTCTTGATGAAATACTCGCACAGCTCCACTGGCTTTTGCGTGGGATGGATGCCGCCCGTTACCGTAGGGACAAACAACACATTTCCCGGATAGCGCCGCCCATCGCTGGACTCGGAGCTCTGCCGCTCGAATTTTCCATAGTTCGGGCTGGTGCCGCTGCGGGCATGGACACGGCTGTACGGCTTGCCGTAAGTAAACTGCGGATTGTAAAGTGGGGCTTTCTGATAGAACACCAAAATATTCTCCGACTTTTTCAGCGGAGCCCGGTTTGCATTGAGAAATCCCGTCCCACGCTCCTTGTACCAGATCCACTCATAGCGGAGCATGGAGAGGTTGGAGGCCCCCAGCACCTTGTCATAGGGGCATTGAGCAAAGAACAGCACCGCACCCTTCGGCTTGACAGCCCATTTCACCGCCTCCCACAGCTCCGGGAGCGGCAACGGCACATCCCAAAAGTTGCGGGTAGTGCCGTAGGGCGGATCGGTCAAAAGCATATCCACCGAATGACGGGGCAGGGAGCGCAGGCCCTCGATGCCGTCCATCAGAAACAGCCCCTCTGGGCAGTCCGGGGACTTCGGGACACTTTGTCCCAAAGCCGCCTTATCGGTCATCCCTTGCCTCCTTGCCCTTTGCCGGGACAGGGCGGGCAGCGTTTTCACGGGCGGCCTGCGCCCGCCCTTCGGCTAACTGCTGGGCAATCGTCTTTGCGTCATCCCTTCCGCCCAGCAATTCCCGCTTTTGTAAAATGGCCTCCGTTTCCGCCATAAAGCGGGCAACATCCGCCTCGTTAAAGTCCTCCGGCGCTTTTCCATACCACAGGCGCGTCCCGTCGGGCCCATATCTTCTCGGCATATAACACCCCTTTCTTTAATGAGCTCCAAAAATTTTAGACCGACATCGGTCTAACGTATTTAATGCCTCGTAAAAAATAAGACCGATAAATTCTGCTGAAGCCGGTTTTTACACCATGTTTAGCAAGAAAGTA